>NZ_QTPQ01000047.1:0-68318 GCF_003853425.1 Burkholderia sp. Bp9140 | reverse complement strand
GGCCGGTCCGCGGCCCCCCCAAACCCCACCCCCCGCCCCCACCACCCAACCCCATCCTTCGCGATACCCCCCCCCCCCCCCCCCGCCGCCCCCCCCCGCCGGGCGGGGGGGGGCCGGCGCGTCCGGGTCGGCCGACAGCCGGCCGTCGTCGAGCGCGAGCCGCAGCGCGAGATAAAGCAGGAACGCGATGCCCGACCATTGGGCGGCGGTCGTCAGCATCGGCCAGCGCGCGAGCGCCGCGTGCAGCCCGAGGCCGATCAGCAGGAACAGCGCGACGAAGCCGAGCGTGGCGCCGGCCGCATAGCGCAGGCTTGCGCCGAGACCGTGGCGCGCGCCCGCGCTGAGCGCGACGATGTTGACGGGACCGGGTGTGATCGACGACGCCAGCGCGAACGCGGCCATCGAAACCAGCATGCTCATCAGGTGTCTCCATGCGAATGTCAAAGTCGCATCGAGACTAAAGAAGCCGCGCGTCCCCGTATTGAAGAAAACTGCCCTCGGCGGCGCGGCCGCCGTCAGTGCAATGCGCGCGGTGCGGACGCAGGCTGCAGTGCGTGCGGGTCGTTGGCGTCGGCCGGGCGCAGCGGGCCGCCGCTGCACGGTTGCGTCGACACCGAGAAGCCGAACGTATTGATGCCGCCCGAACACGCGACGAACACGCTGCCGCCGTGCATTTCCGCGACGGCCTTGACGATCGACAGCCCGAGCCCGTGGTTCTCCTTGCTGTTCGCGCGCGCTTCCTCGAGCCGGTAGAAGCGCTCGAACACGTGCGCGCGCTGCACGGGATCGATCGGCTCGCCGGGGTTCGCGACCGACACGTCGACGAGCGTGTCGCGCGGCGTGATCGTCACGTTCAGTGTCGCGCCGGGCGCCGAATGCTGGATCGCGTTGATCAGCAGGTTGGTCATCGCGCGGCGGAACAGCGACGGATCGACGGCCGCGCGCGCATCGCCGTGCAGTTCGGCACGCAGTTGCGCTTCGTCGAGCGGAATCTCGAGGAAGTCGAGCATGCGCCGCACTTCGTCGGCGAGCGACACGTGCTTCAGGTCGGTCGCGCGTTCGCCGCGATCGCTGCGCGACAGGAACAGCATGTCGTTGATGATCACGCGCAGCCGTTCGAACTCTTCGAGGTTCGACTGCAGCGTCTGGCGCATCCGGTCGACCGAGCGGTCGCGGCTCGTCAGCGCGACCTGGGTCTGGCCGATCAGGATGCTGATCGGCGTGCGCAACTCGTGCGCGACGTCCGCATTGAATGCCTCGAGCCGCGCATAGGTCTGCTGGATGCGCTCGAGTGCGCCGTTGAACGATGCGGCGAGATCGCGCAGCTCGGTCGGCAGCGCGTCGGTCTGCAGCCGCTGGCGGCGGTTGGTGGCGCTGACGGCCGTCGCGTCCTGCGACAGCCGTTCGAGCGGTGCGAGCCCGAAGCGCGCGACCGCGCGGCTCAGCAGCAGCGTGATGACGGTGGCGATCGCGATCAGCGCGGCGAGCGTCCACACGAAACGGCGCAGCATCCGCTGCGTGCGCTCGCACGACGACGCGACGATCAGCTTCAGGTCGGGCCGCTCGCCGCTGCCGGCGATCGGGACGGTCTTCGTCATCACGTCGTAGCTGCTGTGATTGAGCGCGTACTGCTGGAACGCACCGAACGGTTCGCCGACGGGCACGCCGTCGACCGGGTGACCGAAGCGGAAGTCGGCGTCGGGGCTGTCGACCTGGTAGCGCGTCGACCCGTCGGGCGGTTCGAGGTCGGCGAGCTTCTCCTGCATCAGGCGGCCGCGCGCGGCCGTGGTCGCGTGCGACACGATCATCTGCGCGACCTTGGCGCGCGTGTCGATCGTCGCGCGCAGTTCGGCGAACAGCTGGCGCTCCATCATCACGAACAGCCCGCAGCCGACCAGCGTGAACACGAGCAGCGACACGATGCCGAACATCGCCGACAGGCGCAGGGTGATCGAGCGTTTCATGCGTGCCTCTCGCTGTCGGCGTCCTCGCGCGCCTCGAGCACGTAGCCCATCCCGCGGATCGTGTGCAGCAGCTTCTCCGCGAACGGGCCGTCGAGCTTCGCGCGCAGGCGCTTGATCGCCGTCTCGACGACGTTCGCGTTGCTGTCGAAGTTCACGTCCCATACGAGTTCGGCGATGGTCGTTTTCGACAGCACCTCGCCGCTGCGCCGCGCGAGCACGCCGAGCAGCTGGAATTCCTGCGCGGTCAGGTCGAGGCGCGTGCCGTCGCGGGTCGCGCGGCGGCCGATCAGGTCGACGCGCAGGTCGCCGATCGAGATCAGCGTCGATTCCTGCACGCGCGCGCGGCGCGTGAGCGCGCGCAGCCGCTCGATCAGCTCGAGGAACGAGAAAGGCTTGGTCAGGTAGTCGTCGGCGCCGCCGCGCAGCCCGCGCACGCGGTCGTCGACGCGGTCGCGCGCGGTCAGCATGATCACGGGCGTCTGCTTCTGCGCGCGCAACGCGCGCAGCACGCCGAAGCCGTCGAGTTTCGGCAGCATCACGTCGAGCACGACCACGTCGTAGTCGAATTCGACGGCTTTCCACGCGCCGTCCTCGCCGTCGAGCGCGGTGTCGACGACCCAGCCTTCCTCGGTCAGGCCGCTCTTCAGGTATTCGACGACTTTCGGTTCGTCTTCGACGATCAGGACTTTCATAGGCTTGGTTCGCGTAACCGGGTTAGGGGGCGACGCCCGCGGCGGGCTGCGGGCCGGCCGCCGCGACGTCGGCCGGCGCGGTGCCGCCGGTCGCACCGGCGTCCCAGCCGCCGCCGAGCGCCTTGGCGAGAAACACGACGAGTGCCGCGCGCTGGCCCTGGATCTGCACGGCCTGACGCTCGCTCGTCAGCAACTGCTGCTGGGCCGTCAGCACGTCGATGAACGGCGTCAGGCCGCCAGCGTAGCGGTCCTGCGCGAGCGATACCAGCTTGCGCGCGTCGTCGACGGCCGCCGACGCCTGCCGTGCGGCTTGCGCCAGCACCGACAGGCCCGTCACCGCATTCTGCACCTCCTGGAATGCGGTGAGCACGGTCTGCCGGTAATTGGCCTGCGCGGCCACGTAGCCTGCCTGCGCGAAATCGACGCCGGCCTTCAGCTTGCCGCCTTCGAACAGCGGCTGGCTGACCGACGCGCCGACCGACCACAGCAGCGCCGGCACGGTGAACAGGCCCGAGAAGCGCGTCGCGTCCCAGCCGATGTCCGGCGACAGCGCGATGCGCGGGAAATAGGCGGCGCGCGCGACGCCGATCTGCGCGTTCGCGGCGGCCATCGCGCGCTCGGCCGACGCGACGTCAGGGCGCCGCTGCAGCAGGTCGCTCGGCATCCCGGCCGGCAGCGCGGGCGCGTTGATCGGCACCACGCGCGGCGGCAGCGAGAACGCGGGAGCCGGCGTGCCGACCAGCGTCGCGATCGCCGTCTCGACCTGCGCGCGCTGCTGGATCAGCAACTGCGCCTGCGTGCGCGTCGCATCGAGCTGCGCGCGTTGCTGCAGCAGGTCGAGGCCGGACACCGCGCCGAGGTCGTGGCGCGCGCTCACGTAGTCGAGCGCCTTCTGCTGCAGGTCGATCGAGCGCTTGACGACGTCGATCTCGGCGTCGAGCTCGCGCAGCGCGAAGTAGCTGGACGCGAGATCGGCGCTCAGCACGAGGCGTGCGTTCGCGAAATCGTCGCGCGCCTGCTCGGAACTGGCCTGCGCGGATTCGACGCTGCGCCGCACGCGGCCGAACAGGTCGAGTTCGTAGCTGACGCTCGCGCCGACCTGGATATCGTTCTGCACGGTCGACATGCTCTTCGTCGCGTAGTTGGTCTGCGGCCGGTCGGCGGAGATCTTGAAGCGCTGGCCGCTCGCGTTCAGGCCGACGGCCGGATACTGCGCCGACGCGACCGACGCGAGCGTCGCCTTCGCCTGGTCGTAGCGCGCGGCGACGGCCTTCAGGTTCTGGTTGTTGCGCAGCGCGTCGGCTTCCAGCGCGTCGAGCTGCGCGTCGCCGAACGCGCTCCACCAGGCCGGATCGAGCGGCGCACGGGCCGGTGCGGCCGGGTGCCAGTATGCGTCGGCCGGGTCGAGCCGCCACGCGGCCGGCGTCTCGACGGCCGGGCGCCGGTAGTCGGGGCCGACCGTGCAGCCGGCGAGGGCCGCGATCGCGACGATGGTTGCGACGGCCGCGGGGCGCAGGCGGGCGCGCATCGCGCTCACGACTTCGCTCCCGCGGCCGCGGAGGCCGGCTTCACGGCGGGCGGCGCCTGCACGACGACCGCGTCGCCGTTCGCGAGCGCGTCGCCCGGGTTCGCGACGAGGCGGTCGTTCGGCGTGAGCGGGCCGTCGACTTCGAGCGTCTGCCCGATCGTGCGCACGACCGTCACCGCTTTCAGGCGCACCCGGCCGTTCGTGTCGACGGTCGCGACCGTCGGCCCTTCGGCGCGGAACAGCAGCGTGTTGGCCGGAATCTGCAGGCGGCCGACCGGCGTCATCGGCAGCGTCGCCTGCACGTAGGCACCGGGCAGCAGCCGGCCGTCCGGGTTCGGCAGCGTGATCTCGATCTGCAGCGAGCGGGTCGCGACGTCGATCGCCCGGGACGTGCGCGTGACCGTGCCGTCGAAGGTCTGGCCGGGCAATTCGGCCTGAGCGACGCTCACGTGCTGGTCGACTTTCACCTGCTGCGCATAGGCCTGCGGCACCTGCACGTACAGGCGCAGCCGGTCGGCCTGCACGACCGTGAACAGCGAGCGGCCCGCGTTGCCGGAATTGACGAGGTCGCCGACGTCGACGTTGCGCTGCGTGACGATCCCGTCGATCGGCGCGACGATGCGCTGGAAGCCCTTCAGTTCGGTGAGCCGGCGCATGTTCGCATCGGCCGCCGCGAGGTTCGCGGTGCCCTGGTTGAACGCGCCTTGCCGGTCGTCGAGTTCCTGCTGCGACACCGCATCGCGCTGGCGCAGCTGCTGCGCGCGGTCGAACGACGTCTTCGCGAGCGCGAGCGCGGCCTGCGCCTGCTGGCGCTGCGCGGTGGCCTGCGCGAGTTCCTGGTTCAGCTCGGGCGTGTCGAGTTCGGCGAGCAGCTGGCCTTGCTTCACGTGCGCGCCGATGTCGGCCTGCCAGCGCAGCACGTAGCCGCTCGCACGCGCATAGATGGGGGCCTCGACGAAGCCGCGCAGCGTGCCGGGCAGCGTCAGCTTGCCGCCGGTGGCCGCGTCGACCGGATGCACGACGTTCACGTACTGGCGCGTGTTCTGCTCGGCCACCGCGTCGAGCCGGCCGCGGTTCAGCACGTCGACGACGATCGTGCGCGCGGCGCCCGCGGCCAGCAGCACGCCGATCACGATCAGCACGACCCGCCCGCGCCGCGACACCGACGTGCGCGTCGGCAGGTGCATGCCGTGTTCGTCCACCTGGATGCCGACGGCGCTGTGATGTTTCTCTTCCATGAGTTGACCGGGTCTATAGGCTAGGGGCGAAAGTCAATGTCCGGCCTGGCGCGCGCGCCGGCGAGCCAGCCGCGCATGCACGCCGCCGAACACGAGCGGCACGAACAGCAGCGTCGAAACGGTGGCGAACAGCAGGCCGCCGATCACCGCGCGGCCGAGCGGCGCGTTCTGCTCGGCGCCTTCGCCGAGACCGAGCGCCATCGGCACCATCCCGATGATCATCGCGAGCGCCGTCATCAGCACCGGGCGGATCCGTGTCGCGCCGGCCTCCAGCGCGGCCGTGAGCGGCGGCGCGCCGGCCGCGAGGCGCTGGCGCGCGAACGACACGACCAGGATGCTGTTCGCGGTCGCGACGCCCACCGTCATGATCGCGCCCGTCAGCGCGGGCACGCTCAGGTGCGTGCCGGTGATGAACAGCATCCACGCGATGCCGGCGAGCGCGGCCGGCATCGCGCTGATGATGATCAGCGGATCGAGCCACGACTGGAAATTCACGACGATCAGCAGGTAGACGAGCACGATCGCCATCGCGACACCCGCGCCGAGGCCGAGATACGACGTGCGCATCGTCTCGACCTGGCCGCGCATCGTCAGGTCGGTGCCGCGCGGCAGCGTCGCGCGCGCGTCGGACACGATCCGGTCGATCTCGCCCGCGACCGCGCCGAGGTCGCGGCCCTCGACGCTCACGTACAGGTCGATCGCCGGGCGGATGTTGTAGTGCGTGATCACGGCCGGGCTCGCGACGGGATGGATCTGCACGAGGTTGCCGAGCAGTTGCAGCGGCATGCCCGTGCGGCCGCTCGCGGAAATCGGCGTGCCGAGCAGGTCGTCGATCGACGAGATGTCGTATTGCGGGGTCTGGATCTGCAGCGGGTACTGGACGCCCGTGCGCGGGTTGATCCAGAACGACGGTGTCGTCTGGGAACTGCCGGACAGCGAGATCAGCATGTTCTGCGCGACGTTCTGCGCGGAAAGGCTGAGCTCCTGCATGCGCGTACGGTCCATGTCGGCCACCAGGGTCGGTTCGTCGTTGCGCTGCAGCACGTGCACGTCGACGGCGCCGGGGATTTGCCTGATCTTCTTCATCAGGCGGCTCGCGATAGCCATGTTACTCGCGAGATCGTTGCCGAGCACCTGCACGTTGATCGCGGCCGGCTGACCGAAGTTGAGGATCTGCGTGATGATGTCCGACGGCTGGAAGAAGAATTCGACGCCCGGGAAGCGCTGCGGCAGCAGCGTGCGCAGCGTCCGCACGTAGTGCTGGGTCGAGCGGTGGCCCGGCTTCAGCGCGATCATCAGTTCGCCGTCGAGCGTGCCGATCGTGCCGCTGTTGCTGTACGACAGGTTGATGCCGCTCACCGGCAGCCCGAGGTTGTCGACGATCGCACCGAGCTCGCCGGGCGGCACGGCTTCGCGGATCGCGCGCTCGACCTGATCGGCGAGGCGCGCGGTTTCCTCGATCCGGTAGCCGGTCGGCGCGCGCATGTGCAGCCGGATGTTGCCGGAATCGGCATTCGGGAAGAAGTCGCGGCCGAGCACGAACACGAGGCCGGTCGACAGTACGCAGAAGCCGAGGAAGCACGTCGCGTAGAAGCGGCGGCGCACCAGCAGGATGCTGAGCAGCACGATGTACCACGCGCGCAGCCGCTCGAACGCAGCGTTGAACGCGTGATGGATGCGCGCGAAGCGCGACGTCGAATGATCGGGGCCGGTGCTGGCCTGCCGCGGGCGGAACAGCAGCATCGCGAGCGTCGGCACGAGCGTGCGCGACAGCACGTAGGACGCGAGCATCGCGAACACCACGGCTTCGGCGAGCGGCACGAACAGGAAGCGCGCGACGCCCGTCAGGAAGAACATCGGCACGAACACGATGCAGATGCACAGCGTCGACACGAACGCGGGCACCGCGATCTCGCCCGCGCCTTCGAGGATCGCCTCGTGCAAGTCCGTTCCGAGATGCAAGTGCCGCTCGATGTTCTCGATCGTGACGGTCGCGTCGTCGACCAGGATCCCCACCGCGAGCGCGAGCCCGCCGAGCGTCATGATGTTGATGGTCTCGCCGAGCGCCGACAGCGCGATCAGCGACGTGAAGATCGACAGCGGAATCGAGATCGCGATGATCAGCGTGCTGCGCCAGTTGCCGAGGAACAGCAGGATCATCATCGCGGTCAGCACCGCGGCGATCAGCGCCTCGTGGATCACGCCCTGCACGGCGGCATTGACGAACACCGACTGGTCGAACAGCGGCGTGATCGTGAGCCCTTCGGGCAGCGTCGGGATCACCTTCGGCAGCAGTGCCTTCAGGTCCGACACGACCTTCAGCGTCGACGCGTCGCCGGTCTTCAGGATCGACATCAGCACGCCGCGCTGGCCGTTCTGGCGCACGACGTTGGTCTGCGGCGCGAAGCCGTCGCGCACCGACGCGACTTCGCGCAGGTAGGTCGTCGCGCCGTTGACGGTCTGGATCGGCAGGCTGTCGATGTCGGCGATCGTGTCGGCCGACGCGTTCGTGTCGATCCGGTATTCGGTCTGGCCCATCTTCGCGGTGCCGGTCGGCAGCACGAGGTTCTGCGCGTTGATCGAGTTGACGATGTCGGCGGGCGTGAGGCCTTTCGCGAGCAGCGCCTGCGGATCGAGGTCGATCGCCACCACGCGCGTGCGGCCGCCATACGGGAACGGGATCTGCGCACCCGGGATCGTGATCAGTTGCGGACGCAGGAAGTTGAGCGCGATGTCGGCGAGCGACTGTTCGCTGAGCGTCTTGCTCGACAGCCCGAGCTGGATCACCGGAATGCTCGACGCGGAATACGTGATCACGAGCGGCGGCGTCGCCCCCTGCGGCATCTGCCGCACGATCGCCTGCGCGGACGACACCGTCTGCGCGATCGCCGTCTGCACGTTCGCGCCGGGCTGCAGGAACACCTTCACGACCGCGATGCCCGGCAGCGACGTCGACTCGATGTGCTGGATGTTGTTGACGGTCGTCGTCAGGATCCGTTCATGGACGGCCGTGATCCGGTTGGTCATCTCCGACGCGGAGAAGCCGTTGTAATTCCAGATCACGCTGATGACGGGAATGTTGACCGCCGGCAGCACGTCGACAGGCGTGCGCATCAGCGCAAGCGGGGTGGCCAGCACGATCATGATGGCCATCACGATGAACGTATACGGGCGCCTGAGCGCGAGATTGACGATCCACATGGCGGCAGCGGGACAGGCGGTGATCAGGCGTCGGTGAAGGGAACCCGAATGATAGGCGTCGGGGCGGAACGGGTTACTGGCGCGAAACTGGCGGGATTGTCAGGTTGGGGCGCGGTGATGACAGGCCGATTCATCGGATGAAACGCGAGCGGGTGCCGGCGCCCGGCAACGGCTGCCGCATCGCACGCGCGTGCCGCGGCGGCGGCGATTCCGTTCATCGGGCCTCGCTCAGATCTGCTCCATCCCGACCCGCGCGAGCGCGGCCAGATCGACGACCTCGATCTGGTTGTACGCGAGCCGCAGCACGCCGAGCTTCTCGAGTTGCTGCAGCGCCTGGTTGATCCGCTGCCGCGACACGCCGACGAGCATCCCCAGTTCCTCCTGCGAGATCGCGAGCGACGGGCCGGTGTCCGGGTACAGGGCGGGGTTGAACAGTTGCGCGAGCGCCTGCGCGACGCGCGCGTCGACGTCGAGCAGCCGGCTGTTCTGGATCGACGCGATGAATTCGCCCATCCGGTTGTTGAGCTGGTGGATCACGAAACGCGTGAACGGCAGGCTCGTGTCGAGCAGCGCATGGAACGTGTCGACCGGCACGAACAGCACGATCGAGCGCTGGACCGCGACGACTTCGTACTTGCGCAGCTCGCGCTTGATCACGCTGCCTTCGCCGAACCAGCCGCCCGACGGCACGCCGGAAAACGTGCAGCCGCGCCCCGACGCGTTGAAGATCGCCAGCTTCAGCAACCCGCGATGCACACCGATCCAGTATTCGGACGGCGCGAGCCGTTGCGCGATCACGTCGCCGGCCTCGCGCTGCTCGGCCCGCGATTGCGCGAGCACGAGCGCCTGGTGTTCCGGCGCCAGTGCGCGGAACCACGCGCACTGGCCGAACAGTGCGGACAGGGCGGGCAACGGGCCCGGTTCGAGCGGCGTGTCGGCCGGTGTGTTGGCCGAGGCAGCGGCCGCGTCGGGCGGCGCAACGAGGTGGTCGTGCATGGGTGCGGGTTTGCGAGGATAGGGATAACGCGCAGCGCTCGAGAGGCACTCTGTCGTTTCGATGACAGACGGCTCACAATAGCGCCGGTTAGGCTGTCGGCAATTGAACCACATCAAGACCGATCGGGGTGCATGCACGCCGGCTGGACACGAGATCGAAGCGTGCGCCGCGGCGCCGGCGCACGCACCGGTCGACAGAAAACGGGAGACAGGATCATGACGCAGATGTTCGAGGCCGGACTCGGCCGCCGCGACGCCAACTACGTGCCGCTCACGCCGATCGATTTTCTGGTCCGCGCGGCCGAAGTCTACGGCGCGCGCCTCGCGATCGTGCACGGCGACGTGCGGCGCACGTGGGGCGAGACCTATACGCGGGCGAAGCAGCTCGCCAGCGCGCTCGCGCAGGCCGGGGTCGCGCGCGGCGAGACGGTCGCGGCGCTGCTGCCGAACATCCCGGCGATGGTCGAGGCGCACTTCGGCGTGCCGATGGCCGGCGCCGTGCTCAACACGATCAACACGCGGCTCGACATTGCGTCGGTGCTGTTCATGCTGCGTCACGGCGAAGCGAAGGTGCTGATCGTCGACACCGAATACGCGGAGCTCGCGCATCGCGCGGCGCTCGAAGTGCCGGGCCTGAAGATCGTCAGCGTCGCCGACGCGATGCCGGCGGACCCCGCGCGCTTCGCGGGCGCGACCGACTACGAGGCGTTCGTCGCGGGCGGCGACCCCGACTACGCGTGGACGCTGCCGGCCGACGAATGGGAGGCGATCGCGCTGAACTACACGTCCGGCACGACCGGCGACCCGAAGGGCGTCGTCTATCACCATCGCGGCGCGTATCTCGCGGCGATCAGCAACATCCTCGAATGGGACATGCCGAAGCACGCGGTGTATCTGTGGACGCTGCCGATGTTCCATTGCAACGGCTGGTGTTTCCCGTGGGCCGTCGCGGCGCGCGCGGGCGTGAACGTCTGCCTGCGCAAGTTCGACGCGAAGACCGTGTTCGACCTGATCCGCCGCGAACGCATCACGCATTACTGCGGCGCGCCGATCGTGCAGAGCGCGATCGCGAACGCACCGGCCGAGTTCCGCGCAGGCATCGATCACACGGTGCACGCGATGGTCGCCGGCGCGGCGCCCGCGCCGGCCGTGATCGCGAAGATGAAGGAAATCGGCTTCGACCTGCTGCACGTGTACGGGCTGACCGAGGTCTACGGCCCGGCGACCGTGTGCGCGAAGCAGGCGCACTGGGACGACTTGCCCGACGACGAGCGCGCGCGGCTCAATGCACGGCAGGGCGTGCGCTATCACCTGGAAGCGGGCGCGACGGTGCTCGATCCGGACACGATGGCGCCGGTGCCGGCCGACGGCGAGACGCTCGGCGAGATCATGTTCCGCGGCAACATCTGCATGAAGGGCTACCTGAAGAATCCGCACGCGACGGAGGAAGCGTTCCACGGCGGCTGGTTCCATACGGGCGATCTCGGTGTGCTGACGCCGGACGGCTATATCCGCATCAAGGATCGCCGCAAGGACATCATCATCTCGGGCGGCGAGAACATCTCGAGCATCGAGGTCGAGGATGCGCTGTACCGGCATCCGGCCGTCGAGGTGGCGGCCGTGGTCGCGATGCCCGATCCGAAATGGGGCGAGGTGCCGTGCGCGTTCGTCGAGTTGCGCAACGGCATGAGCGCGACCGAGGAGGAGATCGTCGCGCACTGCCGGCAGTTGCTCGCGGGCTTCAAGGTGCCGAAGGTCGTACGCTTCGGCGAGCTGCCGAAGACGTCGACCGGCAAGATCCAGAAATTCCAGCTGCGCAACGCGGTTGGATCGGACAAGGCGATCGACCTGGCGGGGGACAAGAAGTAATCGACGGGACCGGGCGGTTGCCCGGTCGTTCGTCAGGTGTCACGCGTTGGGTGCCAGCCGGAACACACTGACGGCTTCCGACAATTGCGCGGCCTGGTCGCGCAACGCGACGGCCGCGTGCTCGGCGTGCGAGATCAGCGTCGCGTTCTGCTGCGTCGCCTCGCCGATCTGCGTGATGGCCTGGTTCACCTGCTCGATGCCGGTCGATTGCTCGCGCGACGCGGCGCTGATCTCGCCGATCAGCGTGCTGACCTGGTCGACGCGCTGGACGATGTCGCGCATCGTGCCGCGCGCGGCGTCCGCGATCCGGTAACCCTGTTCGACCGTCGTCGACGATTCGGTGCTCAGCGCGTCGATTTCCTTGACCGCGGCCGCGCTGCGCTGCGCGAGCGCGCGGACTTCGGCCGCGACCACCGCGAAGCCCTTGCCATGCTCGCCCGCGCGCGCGGCCTCGACGGCCGCGTTCAGCGCCAGGATATTGGTCTGGAACGCGATGCCTTCGATCGTGCTCGTGATTTCGGCGATCCGGCGCGTCGCACGGCCAATGTCGTCCATCGTCGCGACCACGCGTTGCACCGCGGTATCGCCGTGGGTCGCGGCGGCCGATGCGTCCGCGACCAGTGCGTTCGCTTGCGCCGCGTGTTCGGCGTTCTGCTGCACGGCGGCCGTGATCTGCTCCATGCTCGCGGCCGTCTGTTCGACGCTGCTCGCCTGCGTCGCGATGCGCGCGGCGATGTCACCGCTGCCGGCCGCGATGCCGACCGTGCCGCGCGCGATGTCGGACGAACTGCTGCGCACCTGCGCGACGATGCGTGCGAGGCCGTCGCCGATGCCGTCGACCGCCTGCACGAGCCGGCCGATCTCGTCGTTGCCCGCCGCGCCGCGCGCGGCCGCGCCGTCGCGGATCCGGAGGCTGAGATCGCCGGCCGCATAGCGTTCCGACGCACGTGCCGCCGCATCGAGCGGCCGGCTCACGACGCGCCGCACGACGACCACGAACAGCGCCGCGAACGCCGCGACGAGCACGGCCGCGATCATCAGGAAACGGTTGCGGACAGTGCGCATGCCCGCCAGCAGTTCGTCGTCGAGCGCGATGCCGCCGACCAGCCACTGCCATTGCGGAATCGTCGTGAACGACACGAATTTCGCGGTGGGCCGGGCATCGTGCGCGGCCGGGTCGGCCGACGTGTATGCGAGTTGCCCCTGGCCGGCCGCGAGCATTTGCGAGTACGGTGCGCGCGCGTCGTCGGCGTGCTGGCCGGCCGCGTCGGGATGGACGATCAGGTTGCCGCGCGACGCGCCCGGTGACGCATCGAGCACGAAGTAGTAGCCGCTTTCGCCGATCTTCAACGTCCGGATGCCGTCCTGGACGACTTGCAGTTCGGCCCCGACGTCGAGGCCGACGAACAGCGCGCCGATCACGCGGCCGGTCGCGTCGGTGAGCGGCTTGTACTGCGTGATGTACGGCCGGCCGAACAGCTTCGCAAGGCCCGTGTAGCTGCGTCCGGCGACGAGCGGCGCGTAGGCGGGGCCGGCGCGATCGAGGCGCGTGCCGACCGCGCGCGTGCCGTCCTGCTTCTTCAGCGACGTCGTGATGCGCACGAAATCGTCGCCGTCGCGCGCGAAGATCGTCGCGATCGCGCCGCTTTTCTTCAGGAACTGGTCGGGAATCGAGTAATCGAGATCGAGCGGCTGGCCCCCCGCGGACAGCACGGGCGCGGCGACGCCGCCGATGTCGACGGTGCGCGCCGGGTCGAGCGAGAAATCGGCCGGCAGGAACCCGGCGAACAGCGACATGGCGCGGCTGGCTTCAGCGGACAGTGCCTTGTCGAACACCTCGACCATCGCGCGGATCGACTGCTCCTTGTCGGCGATGCGGGCATGGGCCTCGTCGGCGAGTTGCTGGCCGGCGAAGTGGGCGAGCGCCCATGCGAAAACGGTGAACAGCAGTGCGACGAGCGCACACGCCAGCGCGGCCAGGCGCGCGCCGACGCTCGCCCGGCCCAATTGGGGCAATCTCATATGACATCCTGAGTGGGGAGGGAGAGAAACGGAACGCACGCGTCACCGCATACCGTAAGGAATACGGCAGCTTCGGCGAATTCTTTAGCGGTGCGAAGCCGACGGCGGCGCGAGCGGGTTCACTCGACGCAGGCAGGCGGCGTCAGTGCATCACGAGCCAGGCGATCACCAGATACCGCCCGACCTTCGCGATCGTCACGATCGCGAGGAAGGTGGGCAGCGGCTCGCGCAGCACGCCGGCGATCATCGTCAGCGGATCGCCGATCACCGGCGCCCAGCTCAGCAGCAGCGACCAGCGGCCGTAGCGCGCGTACCAGCGCTCGGCGCGCGCGAGCGCGGACGGCTTGACCGGAAACCAGCGGCGGTCGCGGAAGTGCTCGATGCCGCGGCCGAGCGCCCAGTTGATCGCCGAGCCCGCGACGTTGCCGATGCTCGCGACGAGCACCAGCGCCCACGCGGGCTCGCGCCCGGCGAGCAGCAGGCCGGCGAGCACGGCTTCGGACTGGAGCGGGAACAGGGTCGCGGCGACCATCGACACGGCGAACAGGCCGCCGTAGGTGAACAGTTCTGACATCGCGCGATTGTACCGGCCGCGCACCGGCCGGCACCGGTCACGCGGCGTCGGGTACCGAACAGCGAACGCGCGCGGCCGCTCAGTTCCAGCCGACCATGATCGCGCCCATGCCAACCAGCAGCCCGCCCGTCACGCGGTTCATCGCGCGCATCCGCGCCGGGCGCTGCAGCGCCCGGCCAAGCCGGTGCGAGAACAGCGCCATCGACGCGACCCCGCCAGCGAACAGCAGCGCGAAAGTCGTCGCGAGCAGCAGGAACTGCGCGTTCACGCTCCAGTCGTCGTTCGGGACGATGAACTGAGGAAAGAACGACGGAAAGAACAGCAGCGTCTTCGGATTCAGGCCGGAGGTGGCGACGCCGCGCCAGAACAGTGAGCGTCCGGTGTCGGCGGCGGGTGCGGTGCTGCCGGCTTCCGTCGATGCGGCCGGCGCGGTTGCCGGCGCGCGGTTGAGCCACTGTTTGCAGCCGAGCCACACGAGGTACGCGGCGCCGGACCAGCGCAGCACGGTCAGCGCGTGTTCGTCGAGGTTGACCAGCGAATTCAGGCACAGCGCGGTCAGCGCCAGTTGCAGCAGCACGGCGAGCGTGCCGCCCCACACGCACGGCAGCGCACGACGCCAGCCGGCGCGCAGTGCCTGATTCATCGTGAGGAGGTTGACCGGGCCGGGGGCGTAGATGAGGACGGCGGACGCAGCGAGGAACGACAGATAAAGCCTGAACGACATGACGGGCGGTGCGGAAACGGAGGATCGGGCGCCGGCCCGCGCTGCCGGATCGGCGCGCGGGAAGCGGGGAATCGCATGCCTGCGTGTCCGGCGCCGCAACTCGTGATTGCGGCCTGGCGTCCCGCTGCGAAGGGGTTGTCGCGGGGAGCGTGCCGGACAACAGGCATGGAGAAAATGTATCAAGCGGGCCGGTTAAAAGGCTTCCTGTTTTCCAGCAAAACCGACCCAAAACCAGAATCATGTTCAGCTAGAATGCCGATTTCAAGTAGAAGATTCTTCCTGTCATGGCTACCCGCGAACGCACGCCCAGAACCCTCGACAACCAGGACCGCAAGATCCTCGGCGCACTGCAAAAAAATGCGCGTCTGTCGAACGCCGAACTCGCCGAACAGATCGGCATGTCGACCACCGCATGCTGGAACCGCACGCGGCAGCTCGAACTCGACGGCTACATCGACGGCTACGTCGCGCTGGTCAACCAGCGGATGCTCGGCTACGCGGACATCGTGATCCTCGAAGTCACGCTCGATCGCCACGAAGACGACGCGCTCGCGCGTTTCGGCGCCGAACTGGCGGCGCTGCCCGAAGTGCTCGAGGCGTATCTCGTGTCGGGTGAATACGACTACTGGATCAAGGTCGCGGTCGATGGCACGGCCGGCTACGAGCGTTTCCTGCGCGAGAAGCTGTACAGGATTTCGAGCATCCGCCACAGCCGCTCGATGTTCGCGCTGCGGTGCATGAAAGACGTGCCGTCGATTCAGGTATGACGACGGCGGCGCCGGGCCGCGCGTCGTCGTGACAACGCCGCGCGCGGCTGCGCTGGGGAAGGGAGGTGGCCGGGCTGTCGCGGCCGGTGCGCGCGGCCCGGCGCCGGATGCAGTCCGGACATGCCGGCTGGGCGGGAAAACGGATGAATCTTCCGTGACGACCCGGCGCGGCGCGTGGCATGCGCCATGTGCCGGCATTCCGGCAAGCGGCAGTCAACATCGTGCCGACACGCTCGGCACCAGCATCACGGCGCCCACATCGCGTGAGCGCATTCAATCGAGGCCATTCGGCCCTTTTTACAATATCCGTTGATACGCCGACGCCGGACGCGGCGGCCTTTCGGCGCGCGTCCCGGCACGCGGATCAGCCGGATATCGTGCCGCCGGCCGGCAGCCGGTCGCGGCGATCAGCGCGGCAGGCGTGCGTGCGCTTCGGCGATGACTTCGCAGTTCTCGAGGTGCAGTGCCCATGCTTCTGCAAGCAGCTCGCCAACACGTGCGAGCCAGCCAGCGGATTGGGTGGAACGATCGGAGACATTGGACGTTTGCATGACGAAGCCCCATATAGGTGGCGAGTTAGGGATAACCCTAATCATACGGGAGCCTCACCGTCTTGTGAAATGCGATTTCGTTATATGAGAATTACTGACAATTTCTGTTGCTGCTGCGCAACATGAGCGGAGTCCGCGGTGTCGTTGTTCGGTGGACCGGCGTGACGAGGCCGCGGCGAGCACGGGCCTCGCAATGAGGGACAGGAACGGAACGTCAGGCGGGGAGAAGGGCGCGGCAGCGGGGTGACGATTACTTGCCGATCCATCCGAACCGCCACGACAGGCGGCGCGTCGCGGCGAGCAGCGCATGTGCGAGTTCGCTGTCCGGCCCGCGCGGGAAGCCGCGCGACGAGCCGATGATCGCGATCACGAGCCGGATGCTGCCGGTGTGATCGAACACGGGCGCGGCGATCGTCCCGATGCCCGGCACCGGCGCATCGAACGCGAAATCGAGTTCGTCCGCGCGGATCGTCGCGAGCCGCGCGTGGAACGCGTCGTCGACCTGCGTCGCGCCGCCGGCGAGGCGCACGGGCTCGTCAGCCAGCAGGCCGGCCAGCACGTCGTCGGACATGCCGGCCGCGAAGATCCGCCCGATCGCGGTATTCACGAGGGACATCACCGTGCCGACCTGCAGGCTCACGTGCTGCGGCCGCGCGGACTCCTCGAGGCGGATCACGGTCGGCCCGAGCGGCCCGAGGGTCGCCGCGGCCACGCTCATGTCGGTCGCGGCCGCCAGCGCGACGATCTCGGCTTCCGCATCGCGCGTCGGCGACACGCGCTGCATCGCGATCAGCCCGAGTGCCTGGCCGAGCGGCCCGCCGCCGAAGCAGCCCGCATCGTCGCGGCTCAGCAGGCCGATCTTCTGCAGGCTCACCAGATGCGGAAACGCCTTCGCGGCCGGCATCCCGGCCGCCGCCGCGAGATCGCGCAGCGGCAGCGCACGGCCCGCCGACACGAGCGCAAGCAGCAGCTCGCCCGTGCTGTCGAGCGCGTTGATGCCGCGCTGCGCTTTCGCGTCGTCGGCGAGCGCGGGCGGCATGCGCTGGACTGCCGGGGCTGCGGCCGGCGGCGACGGCTGCGCGTCGCGGCCGGCATCGAGCGACGCGGTGGCCTGCCGCGCCGCATCGCGCAGCGCCGTCGCGATCGGGCCGTTCCAGCCGACATCGATCGACCCGGTCGAGCCGATCACCGTCAACGCGAGTTGCAGGCGTCCGTCGGCGTCCAGCACCGGCACGCACATCGCGCTGACGCCGGGGCTCGGCCGGTCCACGCCGCGCTCGATCCCGCGGGTGCGGATCGCGTCGAGTTCGGCCTGCCACGCGCGGGCATCGGACGTGGGCTGATCGCCTTCCGCACCCGCGAGCGTGTCGCCGGCGCCGGCCTGGCTGGCCGCCATCGCGTCCAGCTGTGCGGCGTCGCCGAATGCCCGGAATACGCGGCCGGTCGCCGTCGTGTCGAGCGACATCACCGATCCGACGTGCAGGTTCACGTGCAGCGGATAGCCGCCGTGCTCGATGCGCACGATCGTCGGCCCGAGCGCGCCCGGCACCGACAGCGCGACGCTCAGGCCGACCGTTTCCGCGAGCCGCGCCGCGTGCGGCAGCGCCGCGCGATAGGCCGGCTGGCGTTCGATCGACATCAGCCCGAGCCGCAGCGACAGCGGCCCCGGCTCGTAGTTGCCGGTGAGCGCGTCGCGTTTCACGAGCGCGAGGCGCGTCAAGCTGACGAGATAGGTATGCGCCTGCGCGGTCGACAAGCCGGCCGCGGCCGCCAGCTCCGACAGCCCGAGCGGCTTGCGCCGGCGCGCGAGCGCGTCGAGCAGCCGGCCGCCGACCTCGACGCTCTGGATCCCGCGCTGCGCCTTGGGCGGCACGTCGTCTGCGCTGGCTTCGTGGTTCTGCACGCGATGGTTCTTCCGTTGACGAAACCCCGCATGGTATCCGACGCCATTTGATGCGCCAGCCCGCAGGTTTACCAGTATTGGACAATAGCAAGCGACTTTGTCATTGACAAATTATCGGTGCGGGTCGATGATCCGCTCACTCCCCTCAACACATGGCTCGCAGCCACGGAACGCAACATGGCCAAAGCATTCGCCTCCCAAGCCGATCTGGAAGAGAAGAAAGTCACCTGGACGCAGCTGTCCGAGAACGCGTACGCCTACACCGCCGAAGGCGACCCGAACTCGGGCGTGATCATCGGCGACGACAGCGTGCTGATCGTCGACACGACCGCGACGCCGGCGATGGCGCAGGACCTGATCGCGAAGATCCGCAGCGTGACCGACAAGCCGATCAAGCACGTCGTGCTGTCGCACTATCACGCGGTGCGCGTGCTCGGCGCGTCCGCGTATTTCGACGAAGGCGCGCAGCACGTGATCGCGAGCCGCGGCACCTATGAAATGATCGTCGAGCGCGGCGAGGCCGACATGAAGTCGGAGATCGAGCGTTTCCCGCGCCTGTTCGCGGGCGTCGAGACGGTGCCGGGCCTGACCTGGCCGACGCTCGTGTTCGAGCGCGAGATCACGCTGTTCCTCGGCAAGCTCGAAGTGAAGATCATGCACGTCGGCTCGGGCCACACGAAGGGCGACACGATCGTCTGGCTGCCGTCGCAGAAGGTGCTGTTCTCGGGCGACCTGGTCGAATACGACGCGGCCTGCTATTGCGGCGACGCGCAGCTCGAACAGTGGCCGGCCACGCTCGAGGCGCTGCGCGCGCTCGGCGCGGAAAAGCTCGTGCCGGGCCGCGGCCCCGCGCTGCTGAATCCGGCCGAGGTCGACAAGGGCCTCGACTACACGAAGGACTTCGTGACGACACTGCTCGCGCAGGGCCGCAAGGCCGTCGAGCGCAAGCTCGACCTGAAGGCGTCGATGGCGCTCACGCGCGAAGCGATGGATCCGAAGTTCGGCCACGTGTTCATCTACGAGCACTGCTTGCCGTTCGACGTGTCGCGCGCGTTCGACGAGGCGAGCGGCATCGCGCATCCGCGCATCTGGACCGCGCAGCGCGACAAGGAAATGTGGGACGCGCTGCAGGACTGAGCGGGTCACGGCGGCGGGGCGTCCGGACGGACGGCCCGCCGTTTTCCTGACGGCACCTGAACGGCGGCGGCATCGCGCCGCGCTTCACGGCGCCGAATTCCGATCGCACAAGAAAGCAGGGCGCATGCACGCCCTCGGAGACTGCTGCGCGCTCGACGCGCGCGGCCCGTTTGGAGAGAGACATGCCCCGATCGCTTCCCGCCGAAGCGACGATCGCGCACGCGAGTGCTGCGGCGTCGACTTCCTCATACGAATCCGCGTCCGCGTCCGATGCCGGCGATGCGCTGCTGTTCCGCAAGATCGCGTGGCGGATCGTGCCGTTCCTGTTCCTCTGCTACGTCGTATCGTTCCTCGACCGCATCAACATCGGCTTCGCGCAGTTGCAGATGAAGCACGATCTCGGCTTCAGCGATGCGATGTACGGTCTCGGCGCCGCGGTGTTCTACGTCGGCTACGTGTTCTGCGAGGTGCCGAGCAACCTGCTGCTCGCGCGCTTCGGCGCGCGCCGCACGTTCACGCGGATCATGCTGCTGTGGGGCATCGCGTCGACCGGCATGATGTTCGTGTCGCAGCCGTCGCATTTCTACGTGCTGCGCTTCCTGCTCGGCGTGTTCGAGGCCGGCTTCTTTCCGGGCATCGTGCTGTACCTGACCTACTGGTTCCCGGCGAACCGGCGCGCGGCGGCGATCTCGGTATTCTTCGCGGGCGTCGCGGTCGCGGGCGTGCTCGGCGGCCTGATGTCGGGCTGGATCATGCGCGACATGAGCGGCGTGCTCGGGCTGCACGGCTGGCAGTGGATGTTCGCGATCGAAGGCGCGCCGGCCATCGTGCTCGCGTGCTTCGCGTTCACGTACCTGGTCGACCGTCCGCAGGACGCCGCGTGGCTCACGTCCGACGAAAAGGCGCGCGTCGCCGCGCTGTGCGGCGACAGCCGTACGCACGGCGCCGCGCATGGCGTGCACGACAAGCGCAGCCTGGTCGCCGCGCTCGCGAACCCGCGCGTCTACCTGTTCGCATTCATCTACTTCTCGCTGACCTGCGCATCGCTGACGCTCAATTTCTGGATGCCGCTGATGATTCGCGACTTCGGCGTGACCGATGTCGTGGCCGTGAGCCTCTACACGGTCGTGCCGAACGCGGTCGGCGCGGTCGGGCTGATCCTGATCGCGCGCCGCTCGGACCGCACCGGCGAGCGCCGCAGGCATTTCGCGTGCTGCACGATCGGCGGCGGGCTCGCACTCGCCGCGCTGACGCTGCACCTGCACAGCTTCGCGGCGATGCTCGCGTGCCTGTCGATCGCGGCGACGCTGATCTTCGCCGCGCTGCCGATCTTCTGGGCCGTGCCGACCCGCTACCTGTCGGGCAACGCGGCCGCCGCCGGGATCGCGTTGATCAGCAGCATCGGGATCACGAGCGGCATCGTCAGCCCGTGGGTGATCGGGCTGATCCGCACGCGCACCGGCAGCATGGATCTCGCGGTGTACCTGCTGGCCGCGTTGCTCGCGCTGAGCGGCGCGGCACTGATGCTCGGCGTGAAGGGCGAACCCGCGCAGCGCGCCTGAACCCCGGCCGGTCGCTGCCGGCGGCCGGCGTTGCGCTTCCAGTCCGCACCGCATTGGCATCCGTCGAGGAGACGATCGATGTCAGCCCATCTTCAAGCGGACGCCGCGCATGCCGTCGCGTCCGGCACGCGCGTCCGACCATGGCGCGCTGTACCGGCGCCTCGGCACGCGGATCGTGCCGTTCCTGTTCATTTGCTACATCGTGTCGATCCTCGACCGCAGCAACATCGGCTTCGCGCAGTGGCGGATGCGGCGGGATCTCGGCCTGACCGACGCGATGGACCGCCTCGGCGCGGATCGGCTAGGCCCGATACACCTCGATCCGGTTGCGGCCGCGCTCCTTCGCCACGTACAGCGCCTTGTCGGCGCGCGACAGCGCCTGGTACGCGCCGAAATCCGATGTCCGCATCGCGTCGATGCCGATGCTGACGGTCAGCGAGAGCAGATGATCCTCGTGCACGAGCCGCGTGTCGGCCGCGCGCTGCCGCACGCGCAGCGCGAGCGCAACCGCCGCGTCGATCCCGGCGCGTGGCAGCACGATCGCGAATTCCTCGCCGCCGAGGCGCCCGACGACGCCCTCCGGCCCGATCTCCGCGAGCAGCAGCCGCGCGAAATGCCGGAGCGCGCGATCGCCGAGCGGATGTCCCCAGCGGTCGTTCAGCGCCTTGAAGTGATCGAGATCGAGCATCAGTACGGCGGCGTCCTGGCCGCTCGCGCGTACGCCGCGCAACGCGGCTTCGCTTTGCCGCATGAACGCGTGGCGGTTCGACAGCTGGGTCAGATGGTCGGTCGTCGCCATCCGGTGCAGTTCAGCCTCGATATGCTTGCGCTCCGTCGCATCCGTGATGAAGCCGTGCCATACCGTGCCGCCGTCCGGCGTGCGCTGCGGGCGCGCGTCGCCTTCGCGCCATCGCATGCCCTGGTCCGGCAGCAGCACCCGGTATTCGAGCCGCCAGGGCGACAACTGCTCGGCCGACGCCAGCAGCGACTGACGGTATGCGGCCAGGTCGGCCGGATGGATCCGGGTTTCGACCGCATCCGCATCGCCTGCGATCTGGTCGGGTGTCAGTTCGTAGATGTCGCGCACGCCTGCGCTCGCATACGAAAAGAACCGGCGGCCGTCGGCGCTCTGCCGCAGCTGGAACACGAGGCCGGGAACCTGGTCGGTCAGGTTCGTGACGAGCGTGACGGAGTCGTGCAACCGGCCGGCGAGCTCGCGCAGCGCGGTGATGTCCGTGGTCGTGCCGACCATGCGCAGCGCTCGCCCGTTGCTGTCGCGGGTGATGACCTTGCCGCGGCTGCAGATCCATTTGTACGTACCGTTCTTGCAGCGGATGCGGTGCTCGACCGCATAGCTGTCGGTCCGGTTCTCGAAGTGGGCGAGCATCGCGGCCTTCACGTCGGCGACATCGTCCGGGTGCAGCCGTTGGTAGGCGTCCTCGATCCGGCTCGTCAGCTCGTGCGGCGCGTAGCCCAGCAGCGCCTTCCAGGCCGCCGAGTAATGGATCTCGCCGGTTACCACGTCGCGATCCCATACGCCGGTGCCGCTTTCGCTCAGCGCGAGCGTGGTCAGCGCGCTGTGTTCCTCGATGGCGCCGAGCCGTTCGCACAGCGCGGCCTGTGCGCTCGCGCGGCAGATCGCATGTTCAGCCAGCGTCGCCAGATCGTGAAGAAACGTGCGTTGCGCGGCGTCGAGCGTCAGGCCGGTGCTGCCGGTGACACACAGCGCGCCCAGCGTGGTGCCGTCGGGTGCGATCAGTTCGCAGGCCGCGACGATGTGCGGCCCGTCGTGCGGGAGGCTGCCCGCATCGGGCGTGATGAATCGTCTGCCGGCAGTCGGTGCGCGCTCGACATGCGCAGGGAAGAGCGCGGGGGGACGTGCGGCGGGCAGCGTGCCGTCGGATGCCGCCACGCGCTGCGCGCCGCCTTCCGCGTGCGCGACGAATGCGCCGGCCGTGCCGAAATGCGCACGCGCGAGACGGCACACGGTCGCCAGCTCGGGCAACGGCGCAGGCGCCGGACGATGGTCGGCGGGGACATGAGGGGAACCGGGCGTGTCGCCGATCCCGGTGGTGAACATACGGAACCGCATGGTCGAATTCCGCGACGGTCTATTGCGCCGATGATCGGACGAATGTCCGGGCGCTGCTTCGGGGATGCAATCCGAGAGATTATCGTCGAGTGAAATCCGTGACAAGCGGGGCGAAACCGGCTTGGGCGCCGGCGAGACGGCGTGGCCGGCATGCATCGCGGGCGTCGACGACGATCCGCGACTCACCCGCCATCGCCCGATTCAATTCGATTGGGCCGCCCCGTGGGGGCAGCCCGGGGCGCGGCCTGGAAACCGAGGGCTAGCGCGCAACCGCATAGCGCGGCGCAGGCGAATCGGTCGACAAATGCGGCGCCATCGTGCGGCGCGCGGCCTCGTACGCATCCCATTCGTCGCCCGCGTGCAGCGACGGAATCGTCACGCGTTCGCCGCGATCGAAACCGACCAGCGCCGCATCGACCAGGTCCGACGCCGACATCACGATTTCCTTCGGCAGGTGTTCGAGCGGCAGGCCGCCCGTCTGCCAGAAGTCGGTGGCCGTCGCTCCGGGCAACACGGCCTGCACCTGCACGCCCTGGCCGGCGAGTTCGTGATGCAGCGACTGGCTGAACGCGAGCACGAACGCCTTGCTGCCGCCGTATACGCCGTTCAGCGTTTCCGGCGAGATCGCGACGATCGACGAGATGTTGATCACGGCGCCGCGGCCGCGTGCGACGAAGCCGGGCACGGCCGCATAGGTCAGGCGCGTGAGCGCGGTCACGTTCAGGTCGATCATCCGCGTCATCGCGTCGACGTCGCTGTCGAGCAGCGGCGCGTGCGTGCCGACACCCGCGTTGTTCACGAGCAGCGTGATGGTCGCGTCCTGCTTCAGCTTTGCCTCGACGGTGGCGAGCGCCGCGCGGTCGTTGAGGTCCGCGCCGACGATCTCGACGCTGCGCCGCGTGTCGTTGGTGATGCGCTCGGCGAGGGCGGCCAGCCGGTCGCGGTTGCGCGCGACCAGAATCAGGTCGTAGCCGCGGCGCGCGAGCCGGTCCGCATAGATCGCGCCGATGCCGGACGATGCGCCGGTAATGACGGCGGTACCGCGATGTGCTTGAGTCATGATGTCGCTCCGGGTCGAAGGAGGGTGAGTGCGTGAATGCATTCTGGCTTCGAACCGCCGCGAAACAAATGACGTAGATGGGTATGATTCAGGACATCGGGCCGATCGCGGCGAGCGTGGCGCCCGGCACCGGAGACATGCATGCACCGAATCGGCTTCCTGATCAGCGACGGCTTCCAGATCATGGCGCTCGCCGCGCAGTCGGTGTTCGAGTACGCGAACATGGGCGCGGACGAGCCGTTCTACGCGATGGAGAGCTATTCCGTCGACGGCGGCGACGTGCGCTCGTCGCTCGGGCTGCCGGTCGCCACGCGCGCGCTGCGCGGACGCGGAAGCGACGTCGATACGTGGATCGTCGCGGGCGTCAACGATCCGCTCGCGTCGCCTGCGCCGGCCGGCGTCGTCGCGTTCCTGCGCCGCGCGAACCCGCGCGCGCGGCGGATTGCCGGCATCTGCACGGGCGCGTTCGTGCTCGCCGAGGCCGGGCTGCTCGCGCAGCGCCGTGCGACGACGCACTGGGCGTTCGGCCGCGACATGCAGAAGCGGTTTCCGGACATTCGCGTCGAGGAGGACCGCATCTACATCGTCGACGGGCCGATCTGGACATCGGCCGGGATGACGGCCGGCCTCGACCTGGCCCTCGCGATGGTGGAAAAGGATCTCGGCGCGAACGCCGCGCGCTCGGTCGCGCACAAGCTCGTGATGAACCAGCGCCGCGCGGGCGGGCAGTCACAGCATTCGGAAATGCTGGACCTCGCGCCGAAATCCGACCGGATCCAGAATGCGCTGAACTACGCGCGGCGCAATCTCGGCCGCGCGCTGAGCGTCGAGGAAATGGCGGAAGCCGTCCACCTGAGCCCGCGCCAGTTCAGCCGCGTGTTCACGCTCGAAACCGGGCAATCGCCGGCGAAGGCGATCGAGCGGCTGCGGCTCGAGGCCGCGCGGCTGATGATCGAGCAGAGCCGCCATTCGCTCGACGTGATCGCGAAGGAAAACGGTTTCCGCGACCGGCGCCACCTGCGCGACGCGTTCGTGCGCGGCTTCGGCGTGCCGCCGCAGGCGATCCGGCGCGTCGCGCGGGCGGACGAGCGCGAAACGGCCTGAGGTCGATCGTTCAGCGCGTGACGAACGCCGTGGCGTCGTGCGGCGCGGTGCGCGCATGCTTGCGCTGGCGCAGCAGCGCGACGCGGCAATTTTCGCGCGCGGTCTCGCGGCCGTCGTCGTCGAGCAGCACCAGGTCGCCGCGCATCACGTTGAGCGTGATCACGTCGTCGCCGGGCGCGCCGAGCGTTTCCGGCGTATGCACCGACCCGGCCGGTTCGAGCACCGTCGAGCCGGCCTGCGCGATCCAGTCGTACTCGCGGTAGCGCCACGCACCCTGCAGCGTGTGGACGAACACCTCGCCGTCGTGACGGTGGCGCGGCAGCGTGCCGCCGGCCGGCATCTTCAGCAGCGCGGTCAGCGTGTCTTCCGCCGCATTGATATGCAGATACTTGATCGCGAGCCCAGGCAGGTCGGCGCTCATCGGCAGCCACGGCAGCGCATCGCCGGGCAGGCAAGAGATCGGCGGCAGGTCGGTGGGGAGCGGGGCGGACGGCTGCGTCATGGCGGGAGGCGGAGCGGAAACGGAAAGTGCGCATTATCGCAGAGCGGATCGGACGGCAGAACAGCGCGGATCGTCTGCTGCACCGGACGTTCGGCCGCACGCCGATCGACGCGCCGGTCACGGGCCGGGCATGAACCATCTCGGCCCGCGCTGGGCGCTCGGCGCCGGCGCGGCGGCGCTGGTCGCCGTGTCTTTCCTGATGCGGATGCGCCGACAGTCGCAGCCTGCCGGCGAAGCCCGAGCCCGGCTACGCGCTGTCTTCGTCGCTGACCGGCCGCGCCGCCGCATGCGCGGCTTCGAGGCACGACTGGAACAGCAGCGCCGCCCGCGACGGCCGCGGCGAGCGCCGCAGCAGGCTTACGAACCTGCACCGGTAGTTGAAGCGCTGCGGCGCGATCGGCTGCATCAATCCCTTGTGCTCGAAGCTCTCCGCGTAATGGTCGGGCAGGAAGCCGAGGTAGCGGCCGGACAGGATCAGCGTCGCGATCGATTCCTGGTCCGATGCCGTCGCGCTGCGCGTGAGCTTCGCGCGATGGCTCAGTTCCATGTTCGGCGAATGGAAACCGAGCCCCGCGAACGCGTGGTTGCGGATCGTCGTCCACGTGAGCTTGCCGTGCGGCGCATCGAAGAGCGGATGCTGGCGGCCGCAGTACAGCAGCATCCGTTCGCCGAACAGTTCCGAATACACGAGGCTGCCCGAACTGCGGTGCGCGGGAATGATCCCGACCTGATAGCTGCCGTCGATGATCCCGCGCTCGACCTCGTTGATCGACGCGACGTGCAGGTTCAGGGCGACGTCGGGCGCTTCGTCCGTGAACCGGCGAATGGCGTCGCCAAGCCGCGCGTTCGGGTTGGTGGCCGTCTTGTCGAACACCGCGATGTGCAATTCTCCGCCCATCTTGTCGTGAATGCCGTCGATCCTGCTGCGAAATGCCTCCATCGATGCGAGCAGCCGCAGGGTTTCCTCGTACACCGTCTGCCCCTCGGCGGTCAGCGTGAAGCCCGCGCGGCCGCGCCGGCACAGCACGAGCCCGAGGCGCGTTTCCAGGTCCTTCACGTGCCGGCTGATCGTCGAGATGCCGATGTTCAGCTCGAGTTCGGCCGCCGCCATCCCGCCGCACTGCACGACGCCCTTGAAGACCCGCAACAGCCGCAGATCCATGTCGCTGAGCTGCCCGAGCAGCGCGCGGCTCTTCGGTTTCTTTGCTTGCATAGTTGCGCAAGTGAACATTGATATTGCGATATTCAAAAGACTAATTGGCGTCCCGACAATGTGCAACATCATCACGAGGAGGAGGGGCGCGCCGCGCCGACCGACATGACCGACACGACCACCGCCAGCCAGCAGGAAGAGACGAACATCCGCACCGACGCCGCCTGGCTCGACGCCCACTGGATGCCGTTCACGGCGAACCGCCAGTTCAAGTCCGACCCGCGCATGATCGTGTCGGCCCGGGATGCGTATTACACGGATGGCGAAGGCCGCAAGATCTTCGACGGCCTGTCGGGTCTGTGGTGCACGGGCCTCGGCCACGGCCGCGCGGAAATCACGGAAGCCGTGAGCCGCCAGGTCGCGCAGCTCGACTACGCGCCGGCGTTCCAGTTCGGCCATCCGAAGTCGTTCGAGCTCGCGAACAAGATCAAGGACCTGACGCCGGCCGGCCTCGACTACGTGTTCTTCACGGGCTCGGGCTCGGAAGCGGCCGACACTTCGCTGAAGATGGCGCGAGCGTACTGGCGCGCGAAGGGCAAGGGCACGAAGACGCGCCTGATCGGCCGCGAGAAGGGCTATCACGGCGTGAACTACGGCGGCATCTCGGTCGGCGGGATCGGGCCGAACCGCAAGCTGTTCGGCCAGGGGATCGACGCCGATTTCCTGCCGCACACGCAACTCGCCGAAAACAAGTTCTCGCGCGGGATGCCGGAAAACGGCGCCGACCTGGCCGACCGCCTGCTCGACCTGATCGCGCTGCACGACGCATCGAACATCGCGGCCGTGATCGTCGAGCCGTTCTCGGGCTCGGCGGGCGTGGTCGTGCCGCCGAAGGGCTATCTGAAGCGCCTGCGCGACATCTGTACCGCGCACGACATCCTGCTGATTTTCGACGAAGTCATCACGGGCTTCGGCCGCGCCGGCGCGATGACGGGCGCCGATGCGTTCGGCGTGGTGCCGGACATCATGAACTTCGCGAAGCAGGTGACCAACGGCGTGCAGCCGCTCGGCGGCGTGATCGCGACGAAGGAAATCTACGACACGTTCATGGCCGCGGGCGGCCCCGAGTACATGCTCGAGTTCCCGCACGGCTACACGTACTCGGCGCACCCGGTCGCCTGCGCGGCCGGTGTCGCGGCGCTCGACCTGCTCGTGAAGGAAGACGCGGTGGCCCGCGTGCGCGATCTCGCGCCGCATTTCGAGGCGGCGGTGCACGGGCTGAAGGGCCAGCGCCATATCGCGGACATCCGCAACTACGGGCTGGCGGCCGGCCTGACGATCGCGGCGCTGCCGGGCGAGCCGGCACGGCGCCCGTACGAGATCGCGATGCGCTGCTGGGCGAAGGGCTTCTACGTGCGCTACGGCGGCGACACGATCCAGCTGGCGCCCCCGTTCATCTCGGAGAAGCGCGAGATCGACAACCTCGTCAACGCGCTGTCCGACGCGC
Organism: Burkholderia sp. Bp9140; assembly: GCF_003853425.1. Classification (NCBI taxonomy): domain Bacteria; kingdom Pseudomonadati; phylum Pseudomonadota; class Betaproteobacteria; order Burkholderiales; family Burkholderiaceae; genus Burkholderia; species Burkholderia sp. Bp9140. Next base: position 40,172 of record NZ_QTPQ01000047.1, on the reverse strand, counting down.
TGAACGAAGTGGACTGAGCCGCGGCTTGCCCTGAGCGACAACCGAATTCACGAAAGAGCCTGAACGATGAAACACGACAGCAATGTGACCTCCACCGTCGGCCACCTGATCGACGGCAAGCGCGTCGACGGCGGCAGCCGCGTCCAGCCGGTGTTCGACCCGGCGACCGGCGAATCGCACAAGAGCGTCGCGCTCGCCGACAAGCTGACCGTCGAAGCCGCGATCGCGTCCGCGCAGGCGGCGTTCCCGGCGTGGCGCAACACGCCGCCGCTGAAGCGCGCGCGCGTGATGAGCCGCTTCAAGACGCTGCTCGAGGAGCATGCGGACGAACTGTGCGCGCTGATCACCGCCGAGCACGGCAAGGTGCTCGCCGACGCGATGGGCGAGCTGCAGCGCGGAATCGAGAACGTCGAATACGCGACCTACGTGCCCGAGCTGCTGAAGGGCGAGCACAGCAAGAACGTCGGCCCCGCGATCGATTCGTGGAGCGAGTTCCAGGCGCTCGGCGTCGCCGCCGGCATCACGCCGTTCAACTTCCCGGTGATGGTGCCGCTGTGGATGTGGCCGATGGCCGTCGCGTGCGGCAACACGTTCGTGCTGAAGCCGTCCGAGCGCACGCCGTCGTCGACGCTGCGCATGGCCGAGCTCGCGCTCGAGGCCGGCCTGCCGCCGGGCGTGCTGAACGTCGTGAACGGCGACAAGGAAGCGGTCGACACGATCCTGACCGATCCGCGCGTGAAGGCCGTAAGCTTCGTCGGCTCGACGCCGATCGCCGAATATATCTATTCGACCGGCTGCGCGCACGGCAAGCGCGTGCAGGCGCTCGGCGGCGCGAAGAACTTCGCGGTCGTGATGCCCGACGCCGATATCGGCAACGCGGTGAACGCGTTGATGGGCGCCGCGTACGGTTCGTGCGGCGAGCGCTGCATGGCGATCCCGCTGGTCGTCGCGATCGGCGATGAAACGGGCGACAAGGTGGTCGAAGGCCTGAAGGCCGAGATCGCGAAGATGAAGGTCGGCCCGGGCAACGGTGCCGGCATCGACATGGGGCCGCTCGTCACGCAGCAGCATTTCGAGAAGGTGACGCGCTTCGTCGAAGCGGGCGTGGAGGCGGGCGCGACGCTCGTCGTCGACGGCCGCGGCGTGAAGGTCGACGGCCACGACGGCGGCTACTACCTCGGCCCGTGCCTGTTCGACAACGTGACGCCCGGCATGCCGATCTATCAGCACGAGATCTTCGGGCCGGTGCTCGGCGTGATCCGCCTGAAGTCGCTCGACGAGGCGATGGCGCTGATCGACGCTCATGAATACGGCAACGGCACGTGCCTGTTCACGCGCGACGGCGAAGCGGCGCGCTACTTCGGCGACAACATCCAGATCGGCATGGTCGGCATCAACGTGCCGCTGCCGGTGCCGGTCGCGTACCACTCGTTCGGCGGCTGGAAACGCTCGCTGTTCGGCGACCTGCATGCGTACGGCCCGGATGCGGTGCGGTTCTATACGAAGCGCAAGACGATCACGCAGCGCTGGCCGTCGGCCGGCGTGCGCGAAGGGACGGTGTTCAGCTTCCCGTCGAACCGCTGACGCGTGGGTGCCGGCCGCACGCGCCGCCTGCCGGTCGGCGGGTGTCGCCATGCAGCCGGCGTAGAGACGCACAGGCCCGCCCCGATCGGCGATCGGGGCGGGCTTTTTCACGCGTGCCGCGGCTGTCCTGACACGCGATGCGTGGAAGCGGCGCTTACGGGGCGACGACGTGCCACACGCTCTTGAAGTTGTCGCCGTTGCGATCGCCCTGTTTCATGTCCTTCGAGAAGAAGTACAGCGGCTTGCCCTTGTACGCCCATTGCGGGCTGCCGTCGTCGCGCTTGACGATCGTGTACGGGCCGACCGGTACGTCGGTCGCGCTGGCCTTGTACGGCGGCCAGAGGGATTCGCATTGGCCCGAGCACGTACTGGTGCCGGCGTTGGGCTTGTCCTTGTCGAACGAATAGACGGTCATCCCGTTCGCGGCGACGAGCGCGCCGTTTTCGACCTTGGTGATCGAGCCTTGAGCCGAGGCCGAAACCGATGCCATGGCGAGCAGGACGGAACTGACGAGCAGCACGGCTTTCATGGTTACCTCCTTGTAGTCCGGTGGGCGGCGCAGTTGCGCGCACGGCCGGGCGTGCGCGCGACTGCGGGGAATGGTGCCGGAACGCGGCGCCGCGGCCGCCGGTGCGAGCGACGCGAAGTCGAATGGCGGCGGCACGGACGCGCTTCATTCACCATAGGCGGTTTTTGGCAGGGCTGCGAGAAGAACCGGGGGCGCATCGGCGGCGCGTCGGTCGCGCGCAACGATGGGGCGTTTGCGCGCGCGGCGGGATTCGGCATCCGTCCCCGAAGCGCATGATCGCGGGGTGAACGGCGCCGGTCCGTGCGATGGGCGGCTTCAGGCCTCGTCGGCGGCGATTGCCGCGGCTGTTGAGCCGGCGTACCTGTGCCCGGCCGTCAGCGCAACACCGGCGCCGACGCGAGTGCCGTCAGCATGGCCGGCATCGCAAGCGCGGCGGCGATCGTCTGGAACGCGGTGATGCCGGCCATCAGCGGCGCGTCGCCGCCGAGCTGGCGCGCCATGATGTACGACGAGGACGATGTCGGCAGCGCCTGGAACAGCAGCGCGATGGTCAGCGCGGCATCGCCGAGCCCGAACAGGCGGCCGGCCGCGAGCGTGGCGAGCGGCATTGCCATGAACTTGAACGCCGACGCGATGCACATCGGTTGCATCCATCCGCGCGCCGCATCGAACTTCAGTGCCGCGCCCACGCACAGCAGGCCGAGCGGCATCGATGCGGCGCCGAGCGCGCGAACGGCCGGTTCGACGGCGGCGGGAAACGCGATGCCGGCGGCCTGCATCGCGATCCCCAGCGCGCACCCGACGACGAGCGGATTCGACAGGATCTGGCGCGCGAGCGCCCAGGCGCCGAGCCGCGTTTCGCCGTAGCGCGCGAACACCAGCACGCACATCAGGTTCACGGTCGGCACGATCGCCGCGACGCACACGGCCGCGAGCGCGATCCCGTGCGCGCTGAACAGTCCGGCGGCGAGTGCCGTGCCGACATAGTTGTTGAAGCGCACCGCGCCCTGGAACACCGACGTGAACCCGGCGCCGTCGACCTGCACGAACCGGCGGACCAGCAGAAGAAGTGCGGCGACGAACACGGTCGACCCGACCAGCGCCGCCGCGAGCGGCAAGACGGGCAACGATTGCAGCCGCGCATTCGCGAGACCGTGCGCGAACAGCGCGGGCAGCAGCACGTAGTAGCAAAGCCGCTCGGCGTGCGGCCAGAATGCATCGGCGATGAAGCCCGTGCGCCGCAGGCCGTGGCCGAACGCGACCAGCAGCGCGACCGGCGCGAGCGCGAGCAGGATCGGGCCGATCATCGACGCGCCTTCAGGTGGACCGGTCGGGACGGCCGGCAGGCGGAGCAGCGGAACGAAGCGGGAATGCATCCGGCGGGCAACATGGCGGCACGCGATCGAAAGAGTGACGATGCCGCCAAGTTAACACGGGGTTGCAGCAGGAATTATTGTTAATTATCGGGTGTTCAATGAGAAATTCTCATCGATGAAGCTGTGATTTCGGCGGCCAGCGCACGGGCGAAACGCTCGGCCGGGCGCGACTGGTGTTCGAGCAGCACGACCGCGCGGCCCATCTGCGGCTGGCCGAACGGCAAGCGCGTGACGGGCGGCAGACGCGCGAGCGTCGAGTCGGGAAGCGCGACGATCGCCGCGCCGAGTCCGCGCGCGACCATGCGCGCGATGGTCTCCGCGCTGTCGAGCACCATCTCCTCGCGCACGCGGACGCCGATGCGGCGCAGCTCGGCGGCGATCATCCGGCCGGCCCACGCCTGCGCATCGAAGCGGATGAACGGCAGCGCCTCGAGCAGCGTGCCCGCGTCGCGCTCCGCGTAGTGCGGCGGCGCGAGCAGCCAGAAGCGGTCTTCGTACAGCGTGGTCCACGTCAGCTCCGCCGGATGCGGGCGCACCGGGCGCGTCGTGATCGCCGCGTCGAGTTCGCCGGCCGCGACGCGGTTCGCCAGTTCGGCCGACATGCCGGCCGATACGTGCACGCGCAACGACGGATGCGCGTCGCGCAGCGCAAGCAGCGCATCGGGCAACGGTCCGGACAGCGCGGTCTGGATCGCGCCGATCCGCAGGCGGCCGACGAGCTTCTTCTCGTCGCTGAGCGCATCGGGAATCCGGTCGACCATCGCGAGCACCTGTTCGGCCTGCGCGACGAGAATGTTGCCGGCTTCGGTGAGTACCGGCTGGCGGCGCGAACGGTCGAACAGCTGGACGTTGTATTCGCTTTCGAGCGTCTTGATCTGCAGGCTCACGGCGGACTGCGTGAGCCCGATCGCTTCGCCGGCGCGTGCGAAGGTCCGGTATCGGGCGATCGCGACCAGCGTTCTGAATGCGCGTAGTGACATGGACTCGGTGAGGTGGGCGGCCGGGGGCCGGCACGCGGATTGCTCGATGATGCCGGAGGCGGCGCATGGACGGCGCGCCGAAGCGGACGGAGCAGCCGGCACGCTGGCGGACATCATGCCCGTGCGTGCGGAAACGGGCAACCGCGGCACCGGCGGGCCGACGCGGAAAGCGTGATGCGGCGTGGTGCGGTGCGTGCGCGCCGGCCGGTGCGGGTTTTCGTGAACGGCATCGAGCCGGGCGTGCGCGTCTATCCGCCAGCGCGGGAGCGGGCGCGGTCGTGCGTGCCGCCCGCATGGTGTTGAACGATGCCTCGGGGCGATGCGGGCCGTAGCATTCGTCCCGGCCCTTGACGGAGGTAACGACGATGCCTGACGACCCCGGTGAAGTTGCGCGCGCGAGCTATCGCGCGTATGTCGACAAGGACCGCGATGCGATCGAAGCGCTGATCGCGCCGGACTTCCATTTCACGAGCCCGCTCGACAACCGGCTCGACCGCGATGCGTATCTGGCGCGCTGCTGGCCGAACAGCGCGATGCTCGCCGGCTTCGAGTTCGTCGACGTCGCCGTGCACGGTGAATGCGTGTTCGTCGTGTACGAAGCCGAAACGAGCGCCGGCAGGCGGTTCCGGAACGCGGAGCGATTGCGCGTCCGCGAAGGGCGGATCGTCGAGGCCGAGGTGTATTTCGGCTGGTATGTGCCGCACCAGGCGCCTGATGGCGGGTTCATCGAATCCGGCGGTTGAAGGCGTCCGTCAACACCGAAGCGCTTAACCCGCCGCATCCTCCCCCAGCGCCTGAATGAACCGCGAAAACAGTTCCGGCTGCGACGAGATCCCGAGCTTCGCGTAAAGGTGACGCCGATGCACCTTCACCGTCTCCGGTGAAATCGCCAGCCGCTCCGCGATTGCCTTCGACGAATTGCCGCGCAGCACCATTCGCGCGATCGACATCTCGCGATCGGTCAGCACGCCCGCGCCGAAGCGTGCGAGCGCCTGTTCGACGCGCGCGCCGAGATCGTCGTCGGGCGTCGCGCGCGCGGCATCGCCCACCAGCCGCCAGTGCTGCCGGATCGCCGCAAGCACCCACGGCATCGCGGCCGTCAGCTTGCCGAGCGGCTCGACGTCGAAGCGGGTGGCGGCGCCGAGCGACAGCGACAGCAGCAGGTCGGGATTCGGCCGCAACAGGATCTGGATTTCATCGTCGCCGACCGCATCGCGGAAGTAGCTCAGGAAATACTCGCTCTGCCGGAACAGGTCGGGCGCGACTTCCTCGAGCCGGTAGCAGCCGTCGGCGAGCCCGTCGTGCGCGGCCTGCAGGAACGGATCGAGCAGATATAACCCATTGAGGTAAAGCGGCACCGGCGACGCGCTGTCGGTGCCGCCCGTGTCGTATTCGTCGAGCACGAGCGGCACGCCATCGCGGCCGATCGCGGTCGCGAGCGCATTGTCGAACGGCACCATTTCGTTGAGCAGCAGCACCAGGAAACGCCAGAAGCGCGGCTGGCCGAGATGATCGATTGCGCGGCCGAGTGCCTGGTGCATCGCGATTTCGGAGAAGAGTCGATCCATACCACCACCGGAGGGCGTAACACGAAGGGGGAATAGCGGTCCTGAAATTGGCTTCCTAGACTGCCACGCAATCAATCGGGCCCGAGTATGGGTGTTCAAAAAAGTGCAGCATAGGCGCAATAGGAGAACGAAATGGCGATGATGTCGGAATCGACGGGCACGCTGCAAGCGACGCCTGCCACGGAAGACGCGCCGCGCGCGTTGTCGCAGACGCTCAGCGTGCGCGACGCGGTGATGATCACCGTGTCGGGCGTGACGCCCGCAAGCTCGATCTTCGTGATCGCGCCGTTCGCGATCCAGCAGGCCGGCAGCGGCGCGGTGCTGTCGTTCGTGCTCGGCGGCGTGCTCGCGCTCGCCTTCGCCCTCTGCTACGCGGAGCTCAGCGCCGCGCACCGCAGCGCGGGCGGCGAATACGTGATGGCCAAGCGCGTGTTCGGCACGCTGCCCGGCTACCTGACCTTCATCACGGTGCTGTCGGTTAGCGTCTTCATTCCGGCCGTGCTCGCGAGCGGCGCCGCGCCGTACCTGAACAACGCACTCGGCACGCACTTCAGCAACCAGTCGGTCGCGCTCACGATCGTGCTGCTCAGCTATCTGCTCGGCATGCTGAACATCAAGACGAATGCGTGGATCACCGGCGCGTTTCTCGTCGTCGAGATCGGCGTGCTGATGCTGATCGCCGGGCTCGGCTTCGGCTCCCCGCAGCGCGGCGCCGACGTGCTGGTCGCGCCGGTCGTCGCGAGCGGCAATGCGCTGGTGCCGGCCACGCTCGCGGCGATCGTGCCCGCGATCGGCACGGCGATCTTCTGCTACAACGGCTTCGGCTCCGCCGCGTATCTCGCGGAAGACCTGCGCGGCGGCAACCGCAATGTCGCGAAGGCGGTGATCTATTCGCTGCTGGTGATCCTCGGCGTCGAACTGGTCCCGCTCACGGCAATCGTGCTCGGCGCGCCGTCGCTGACGGAGCTGACGAAGAGCGCCGACCCGATCGGCTATGTCGTGCGCTCGCTGAGCAACCCGGCGGTGTCGCGCGTGGTCAGCGGCGGGATCTTCCTGTCGGTGTTCAACGCGATCATCGCGATCGTGATCACGATGGGGCGCCTGCTGTACAGCAGCGGCCGGCATGCGCTCTGGTCGCGCGCCTGCAACCGCGCGTTCTCGACGATCCATCCGCGCTTCGAATCGCCGTGGCTCGCGACGCTCGCGCTGGCGGTGCCGTCGTCGGGGCTGGTGTTCGTGTCGAGCCTCGACGAGCTGACCGCATTCACGGTCGACCTGCTGCTGCTGATCTACCTGGTCGTCGGGCTGGCCGCGCTTGCGAGCCGGCTCGTGCGCCGCGACGTCGAACATCACTACCGGATGCCGCTGTGGCCCGTGACGCCGCTCGTCGCGGTCGCGGGCGCCGCGTATACGCTCTACACGACGCTGGCAACGGCGACGAAGCCGACCGACCTGATCATCATCGGCGGGCTGCTGGTGGCCGCGCTCGTGATGTATGGGACCTGGGCGCGCCACAGCGATGCGTTCCGCTCGCTCTGAACCCCGCGTCGACACCTTGCCGTACCGAAACACCGAACCATCGAAACACTGGAGGAATTGCATCATGCGCACGAGGGATCTCGGCATCCGCATCGGACTCGGCACGCCGGGCCGCTTCAACGCGATCACGGACGTACCGGGCGTGCGGGTCGGACATTGCACGCTGAACGTCGAGAACGGCGACGCATCGATCCGCACCGGCGTCACCGTCATCGAGCCGCGCGCGGGCGCCGCGCACGATTCGCCGTGCTTCGCGGGTGTCCACGTGTTGAACGGCAACGGCGACGCGACCGGGCTCGAGTGGATCCGCGAAGCCGGCCTGCTGACGACGCCGATCGCGTATACGAACACGCACAGCGTCGGCACGGTGCGCGACGCGCTGGTCGCGAACGAACGCGAGGCGGCGGCCGGCCGCGTGTACTGGTGCATGCCGGTCGTGATGGAAACCTACGACGGCCTGCTCAACGACATCTGGGGGCAGCACGTGAGCGCCGCGCACGTGCAACGCGCGCTGGCCGCGGCACAGTCGGGGCCGGTCGCCGAAGGCGGCGTGGGCGGCGGCACGGGCATGATCTGCCACGAGTTCAAGGGTGGCATCGGCACCGCGTCGCGGGTGGTCGCGGCCGGCGCGGGCGGCTGGACCGTCGGCGCGCTCGTGCAGGCGAACCACGGCGTGCGCGAGATGCTGCGCGTGGCCGGCTATCCGGTCGGCGAAGTGCTGCGGCACGTGCCTTCGCCGTTTGGCGCGCCCGACGCGCAAGGCGAGGCCGGGATGGGCTCGATCGTCGTCACGATCGCGACCGACGCGCCGCTGCTGCCGCATCAGTGCACGCGCCTCGCGCAGCGCGCGAGCATCGGGCTGGCGCGCGTCGGCGGCGGCACCGAGGATTCGAGCGGCGACATCTTCCTGGCGTTCGCAACGGGCAACGACGGATTGCCGGCCGCGAACTACGGCAGCAAGGGTGCGCCGACGACGGCCGTGAAGATGGTGAACAACGACCACATCTCGGCGCTGTTCGTCGCGGCCGCGGAAGCGGTGGAGGAAGCGATCGTGAACGCGCTGGTCGCGGGGAGCGACGTCGAGTCGCGCGGCGTGCGGGTCGAAGGGCTGGGGCAGGCGCGCTTGCTGGATGCGTTGCGCGAAGTGGGGTGGCGGCCGGGACGCGGCGCCTGAAAGGGCATGCGCCGCTTCACTCGAAGCGGCGTGGCGGGCAGTGTCGTTGCGGCGATCGGCCGGCGCGTCGTGCGCGCGCGCATGCGATGCGTGCGAAGCGCGCGCGGCGGGCCTGGCCGTGACGACGCGGCGTCATGCTCAGCTGCCGAAGTAGACGTTGCAGAAGCTGACGGGGCCGACGCATGCGTCAGGGTCGTCCTGCTTCGATTGCGCACGATCGACGCGGCCGGCAGCCTGGACGGCTTCGGCGCGGTTCGCCGGTTGCTGCGCGCGGTCGGCCGGCGCGGACTGGGCGTGCGCGACAGCGGCGGTGAGCGACAGCGCAACGAGGGCGAGGTGCAGCGGCTTCATTTCAGTTTCTCCTGGGTCAGTGCCAGTCTCGCTGGCAGTGAGGAAACTATAGGCCCGCACTGCTTGAAGATTAATTACCGCGGATGCAGAGGTTATTTCCAATCGGAACAAGGTTGAACGTTGCGCACGCATCGAGTGCCGCCGCTTGCCGTCGACGGTCAGTGACGGCGGTGGTTGAACGGTGCGTCCTTGTCCAGCAGCGCGCTGCGGATGAAGTGAAGGCAGCCGACGATGCGCTGCATGCGGTGGCGCGCGTCGGGCACCGCGTACCACGCGTGCAGCGTGTGCTGCGCGGCGCGGATCGCCAGGTTCACGGATTTCAGCGTGCGCGCGTGGTGGACGGGTGTCGGATCGTCGAAGAAGCGCGGCAGCTCGCGCAGCACTGCATCGACCGACTCGGTCCAGCGCAGCGTCTGCGGCGGTTTGGATTCGCAGAACCCGTGCAGCTCGTCGCGCAGGTCGATCACCGCATGGCCGACTTCGAGCGTCGCCAGCATCCAGCGCAGCGCGTCGCGATGCTGGCGCGTGCGCTTGACGAGCAGCGTGCGCAGCTGCGCCATCAGGTCGTGCGTGCTCGACTGGAAGCGCGCGGCGAGGCCCTCGCGCGCGCTTTCGCACGCGAGCGTGACCTGGCGGCGCAGATCGTGCGCGATGCGCGACGTGAGCCACGGCATGTGGGTCGGAAACACCACGGCAAACACGATCGAACACGCAAGCATCGCGACGACAACGGCGAAACCGTTGTTGATCAGCACCTCGGGCGTATACGCGATTGCGTTGTCAGGGCCTGCCAGCAGGCAGAAGAACACCGCGAAACCGATCCCGTAGCCGGACAGGCCCGGACGCATCGCGAGAAACGCGCCGAGGCCGAGCACCGGCGCGAGTGCCGCGCACAGCAGCGGAAAACCGTCGATGTTCGGATACACGTAACAGAGGAACACATAGCCGACCGCCGTCGCGAACGCCGCGCCCACGCCCATCTGCGCGACGAACTTCGGCGCGCGCGGCGACGTCGAGCTCAGCGCGCACGCGATCGCGGTGGCGATCACGGCGAGCGAGCCGCTCGGCCATTCGGATGCGATCCAGAACGCGCTCATCGCGCCGACGGCGACGAGCGTGCGCAGGAATGCGAAGCCGACGAAGAACGTATTGGTCTTCACCGCGTAGTGGGTGACGGAACGTTCGAACGCGTGATCGTCCTGGTCGAGCGACGCGTTGGTGTCGGCATAGCCGAGATATTCGCCGATGAAGCGATACATCAGCTCGATCGCGGTATCGAAGTCCAGCAGGCCGCCCGCCGCGTGATCCTCGATCTCGCGGCGCGACGCGCGCGCGGCCTTCGGCAACGCGGTGTGGAAGCGGCGCAGTTCGAGCAGCGCGCCGGTGGTCGACGCGCTGCCGCGCTGCCGCTCGTCGCGCAATGCGGCGATCCGCCGCGCGAGCGCATCGATGTGCGGCGCGAGCGCGTCGAGCACGGCGTCCGAGCGGCTCGTGCGCAGGCGCTTGACGAGCTGATGCAGCGCATGCAATCGCGTGCACGCATTCATGAACTCGCTGTTCAGCCGCGCGAGCCGGCGGCTGCGCGCGCGAATGTGCGGATCCTCGAACGAGGCGAACGCGCGGTTGGCTTCGAAGCCGACGATCTCGTCGACGAAATCGGCGAAGCGCCGTTCGAATTCGCCGCGCGCGAGGCTGCCCGACAGCGCGCCTGCCGCGAATGCCGCGAACTTCACATGACGCACGCTCAGCGAGCGCATCAGCGCCTTCGCGGAGCTGAGCGGCAGGATCAGCGCGCTGACCGCGCCGGAGCACGCGATGCCCAGCGCGACCTCGGCGGCGCGCGTGAGCGCGGACTGGAACAGCGCCTGCGGCGTCATCACCGCGGGCAGCCCGATCAGCGCGGCCGTATAGCCGGCGAGCACGAACCCGTACCAGCGGAAGTGACGGTTGCGCACGGCGAGCGCGATGCAGCCGCCGACCCACAGCGTGATACCGGCCATGTACAGCTCCGGCTGCTGCGCGAACAGCCCGCCGAGCGCGAGCGCGGCGACGAGGCCGGCCGCCGTGCCGAGCACGCGATAGAAACTCTTCGCGAACACCATCCCCGACAGCGGCTGCATCAGCACGAACACGGTCGTCATCGCGGTGCGCGGCTGCGACATCTCGAGCCGCATCGCGATGCCCATCGCGAGCAGCGCCGCGAGCACGGTCTTGGCGAGGTGCAGCCAGATCAGCCCGTCGCTCGCGGCCCAGTCGCGCGCGGCGCCGCCGAGCGGATCGAGCCAGGCTCTCCATCGTGCGGGTTCGACGGAAGGTCGCTCGATCGCAGGTTGTGGCTTCATGAAAAGAGGGGGCCGGTGCGGGGCCGGGCAGGGTGCCGCGGCGCGTCCGGACGGGGCCGTTCGACTGGTGAGGCGCCGATTGTAGGAGCGCGGCGCGCGGGCATTAACGCAGCTGCGGGGAAACGATAGTTGCAGGCCGCGTAACAATCTGTCGCCCCCGCTGGAGGAAAATGGCGGCTCTGCTACAGGTGGTTCACAGGAATGGATACGCTACAAAACATGCGGGTGTTTACGCGCGTCGTCGAGACGGGCAGTTTCACCGCGGCCGCGCAATCGCTGAATTCGACGACGGGCGCGATGTCGCGCGCCGTGTCGGAGCTCGAGGCGCGCCTGCGCACCCGTCTGATGAATCGCTCGACGCGCCGTCTCGCGCTGACGTCGGCCGGAGAAAGCTATCTGCGGCGCTGCCGCCAGATCCTCGCCGACGTCGATCGCGCCGAAGAAGAGGCGAGCTGCGCGCACGAGCGGCCGGCCGGCGTGCTGCGCATGCACAGCTTCGCGAGCGTCGGCCATCACTACGTGATGCCCGCGCTGACGCGCTATCACACCCAGTATCCGGACGTGTCGATCGAGCTGTCGCTGTCGCAGCGCATGCCCGACCTGTTCGACGGCACGAGCGACATGGCGGTCGTGACCGCGTCGTCGCTGCCCGATTCGGAGCTCGTGTCGCATCTGCTGGGCTCGACCTTCAGCATCCTGTGCGCGTCGCCCGAGTACGTGAAGCGCCACGGCGCGCCGGCCCGCCCGCAGGATCTCGGCGCGCACGCGTGCCTGACGCTCTGCACGCCTGCATTTCCGACCCACGAATGGGTGCTCGAGGGCGCCGAGGGCGTCGAGCAGATCCATGTCGCCGGGCCGGTGCAGACCAATACGGCCGAGTCGCTCGCGCTGGCGATCCGCGACGGCATCGGGATCGGCATGCTGCCGCTGTATTCGGCGATCGACGCGCTGCAGGACGGCACGCTCGTGCGCGTGCTGCCCGGGCATATCCTGCAGAAGATGAATGTGTATGCGCTGTATCCGTCGCGCCGCTTCGTCGACGCGAAGGTGCGCACCTGGGTCGAGATGCTGCGTGCGCAGGTGCCGGGGATGATCGCGCGCGACGTCGAGATGCTGAACGCGATCGACCGCGAACCGCAGGCTGCCTGAGGGCGAACACGGAAACAGGATGGAGGATGGCGGCGTGCCGGACGGCGCGCTGTCCGGCCGCATCGTTACGGGCCGGTTCGCGCGATATCCGCCGCGCCCGCTGGACACATGTCATGCGGGCGCGGCGTTGCTGCATGCATTCAGAGCGCGGGCTTCGCTGCCACGCCCGATTCGGTTGCGCCCGCACCGGCCGGGCCATATGCGGCTTGCGCAGCCTTGTGCTCGGCGAGCCGTTTTGCTGCCAGGCGTTCCTGCGCGGCCATGATGTCGTCCGGATAGTTGCCGGCGTCGCCGAGCGACGGGTTGTAGCCCACCGATTCGAGGTCATAGAGCTCCTGCAGCACCTGCGCACGCGTGACGGGCGACTTTGCGGATTGCGCGAACGACAGGGCCGGTGCGGCAAGCAGGACGGCAGCGGCGGCGGTTACGACGAGCGATTTCACGATGTTCTCCTGTGGACGGGGTAGCGGGCCGGTTCGGCGATCGAGGTTCGATCCGAACCGTCGACGCCAGTCTATGCAGCGCGCATCGTCACAAAAACCCCGATTCCCGGCAGGCAGCTTTCCAGATGGCACAACATTGGGGCGCGCCGCCCGCGGCGCATGAACCCGTCTGTCAGGACAGGTTCACGGCTGACGGGCGACGCGCCGTCCTGCGGAGCAGAACTCAGAACCGCGTACGCATGCCGATCGTGCCGACGATCTGGTTCGCGGTGCTCGATGCGCCGCCCGACGTGTTGATGAACGCCTGGTAGCCGCGGCCCGACGCGTGCTGGTACATCGCTTCCGCGTACAGGTCGGTGCGGCGCGACAGCTTGTACACCGCCTGCAGGTCGACCTGGTGCCACTTCGGATCGGTGCCGTGCTTGCTGTCCGGGTTCGACACGCTGGCGTCTGTGTACACGTAGGCCGCGCCGAGGCTGACGGCCGGCGTCACCGCATAGCGCACGTTCACGTCGTAGTTGTTGAACGCGACCTGGCCGGTGGAGCCGAACGAGCCCGAATTGTCGTATTGCGAGCGCGTATAGACGAAGCCGACCGTCGCCGGGCCGAACACGTAGCTGACACCGCCACCGTACGTGCGCATGCGGTCCGCGCCTACCGACCAGCCGCCCTGGCTCACGCTCTTCGCTTCGGCCACGTCGGTCGCGCCCGGGCTCGCGCTCGTCGAGCCCTTCGTGCCGTTCATCTGCAGGTACGCGCCGGCCAGCTTCAGCGGGCCGTTCGTGTAGCTCGCCGCCACGCTGTACGCGCGGTTGCCGGCGAAGTTCGTCGAGTTCGAGAAGCCGTACAGCGCGCCGACCTTGAAGCCCGCGAGCGTATCGCTCGTGTACTTCACCGCGTTGTTGATGCGCACCGAGTGGTTCAGGTTGTCGTTGTCGAACGGATGCGCGAAGCCCGCATCGCCGAAGTCGCCGGCCGTCGCGGACAGCGGCGCGACGAAGTCGACCATCGTGTCGTACTGGCGGCCGAGCGTCAGCGTGCCGTAGCCGCTGTGGGTCAGGCCGACGTAGGCGTGACGGCCGAACAGCTTGCCGTCCTGGCCGAGCGCGCCGTTGTTCGCGTTGAAGCCGTTCTCGAGCACGAACAGCGCCTTCAGGCCGCCGCCGAGATCCTCGGTGCCGCGCAGGCCGAAGCGGCTGCCGTTGATGGTGCCGGTGGTCATGCGCCACAGCGATGCGCCGCCCGCGTTGTTGGTGTAGGCGATGCCGGCGTCGATCAGGCCGTACAGCGTGACCGAGCTCTGTGCGTGGGCGAGCGGGGCGAACAGCGCGGCCGTGCATGCGGCGGCAACCAGGGTTTTTTTCATGTAGCAGCTCCTGCGTGTGGGACGGGTGACCAAAGTTCGGCGCAAGTGTAGGGGCGGGTTCGCGCGATTCCGGCCGTCGGCGCGCGAGCGCTCCATTGCGCGTTGTGCAACAGTGCGTCACACGCCGTTCACAAATCGGTGCCGAGGCCCAATGGCGCGCGTTTTCGCCGACGGCGCGCCACGAGATGCGGGGGCGTCGCGCACGCCGTGTCGCGCATTGACAACACGCACGGCGCCGGCGCGGGAGTTGATTGCGGCGCCGCGCGCGTGGAGAATGAGCAGACCCATACCGAGATCCGGAGACCCCGATGACTGCGCCTCGCCGTCCTTCGTTCAGTGTCGCGCTGTGCTATCGCGACCCGAAAGCCGCGCTGGCGTGGCTCGAACGCGCATTCGGCTTCGAGCGCTCGATCGTCGTCACCACGCCGGAAGGCGACATCGCGCATGCTGAGATGAAATTCGGCGACGGCCTCGTCATGATCGGCGGCGCGTGGGCCGACTTCATCGCATCGCCGGAAGACACGGGCGATCGCAACACGCAGAACGTCCACGTGCATCTTCCCGACGACGCGGACCTCGACGCGCACTGCGAGCGCGCGCGTGCCGCCGGCGCCGAGATCCTGCAGGCGCCGGCCGACCAGTTCTACGGCGATCGCATGTATCGCGCGCGTGATCCGGGCCGGCATGTGTGGACCTTCGGCAAGCACGTGCGCGACGTGACGAACGACGAGATGAGCGCGGCGACCGGCCTGAAGATCGAAGATTTCAACTGAGCGCCGCATACATCGCCCGAACCGCTTTTCCCCACCACGCGGCGCACCGGCGCCGCATGACGCCCTGGACCTACATGAACCTCTTCAATGCACGCCTGCGCGGCCGCGACGGGCTGTTCACGATCGGCATCGATGGCGACAGGATCGCGCGAATCGACGCGCAACCCGCGCCGTTGGCGCCGGCCGGCGCCGACGATCTCGACGCGGGCGGCCGCCTCGCGATCCCGCCGCTCGTCGAGCCGCATATCCATCTCGATGCCGTGCTCACGGCCGGCGAGCCGGCCTGGAACATGAGCGGCACGCTGTTCGAGGGGATCGAGCGCTGGTCCGAGCGCAAGGCGACGATCACGCACGAGGACACGAAGACACGTGCGCATGCGGCAATCGGCATGCTGCGCGATCACGGCATCCAGCACGTGCGCACCCATGTCGACGTCACCGATCCGACGCTCGCCGCGCTGAAGGCGATGCGCGAAGTGAAGGACGAGGCGCGCGGACTGATCGACCTGCAGATCGTCGCGTTTCCGCAGGAAGGCATCGAGTCGTTCGACGGCGGCCGTGCGCTGATGGAGCAGGCGATCGACCTCGGTGCGGACGTCGTCGGCGGGATCCCGCATTTCGAGAACACGCGCGAGCAGGGCGTCAGCTCGATCCGCTTCCTGATGGAGCTGGCCGAGCGCACCGGCTGCCTCGTCGACGTGCACTGCGACGAGACCGACGATCCGCATTCGCGCTTTCTGGAGGTGCTCGCGGAAGAAGCGCGCGTGCGCGGAATGGGCGCGCGCGTGACGGCGAGCCACACGACCGCGATGGGCTCGTACGACAACGCGTACTGCTCGAAGCTGTTCCGGTTGCTGAAGCGCGCGGGCCTGAACTTCGTCTCGTGCCCGACCGAGAGCATCCACCTGCAAGGGCGTTTCGACACGTTTCCGAAGCGGCGCGGGCTCACGCGGGTCGCGGAGCTCGATCGCGCGGGCCTGAACGTGTGCTTCGGGCAGGATTCGATCAGGGATCCGTGGTATCCGCTCGGCAACGGCAATATCCTGCGCGTGCTCGACGCCGGCCTGCACATCTGCCACATGATGGGCTACCAGGACCTGCAGCGCTGCCTCGACTTCGTGACCGATCACAGCGCGACGACGATGCATCTCGGCGACGGCTATGGGATCTCGGTCGGACGGCCGGCGAACCTGGTTGTGCTCGACGCCGACAGCGACTACGAAGCGGTGCGCCGGCAGGTGAAGGCCACGCTGTCGGTGCGCCACGGGAAGGTGATCATGCGGCGCGAACCGGAGCGTGTCACGTATCCGGAGTGAGAGGGGCGGGTCGGGAGGCGGCAGCACCGGCGAGGGTCGCCTCTCGTTGTGTATTCGTAAAATGCATGAGTTGATCAGAAAAATACGTTTATTTCATGAGAGGTCGACGCCTACGATGCGGTCCTGACGGCGGCGTGCATGGTGTGCGCCGTCTTGTCGATCCAAGTTCGCCGACCTCATGCGCCTCGATCTCCCGTCCGCTCCAGCGTCTTCTTCGCCTTCCGCCATTCAAGGCTTCCCGGGTATTCCGATAGCTTCCGAATACGCCATTTAGATCCTTGATTTAAAAGAGATTTATGGGTGGCGGCGTGCTTGCGGCTACCATTGACGTCCCGCACAATTTCCTCACGAAGTATGGGTATCCGCGTTGGCCGATCGATGAGGTGCTGGTGCGTCACGTGACGAACGGTGTCCACGTGCCGACCTGGGATTCCGCGTGGTCGGACGATCTGTGGACCCGCGCTTGCGGGAAGGGCCGCTGGCTCGGCGCGGTCGATGGCCACACGGCGGCCGTCGCCGCGTGCGACGACGAGACGCTCTGGGCGCTGTCGGCCCAGCAGCGCCGCGACCTCGTCCGTTATGCGCGCGCGCGGCTCGCGTGGCAGCTCGGACAGCGAGGCGAGCCGTCCGACAAGCTCGCCTATGCGTCGCGCGTGCTCGATCCGAACATCCCGACGCTCGGCTTTGCGCGCCGCTTCACGGGCTACAAGCGTCCGAACCTGCTGTTGCGCGATTCGGCACGCCTTGCACGCCTGCTGACGAACGAAAAGCTGACCGTGCAGCTCATCGTTACGGGCAAGGCGCACCCTGACGACGTGGAGGGCAAGGAACTGATCCACGAGTGGTTCGATGACACACTGTTTCGACGCTGCGCACGGGCGTGGTATACATTGAGGACTACGATATGGCGCTCGCGCAGCAGCTTGTGCAAGGCGTCGATGTGTGGATCAACACGCCGCGGCGCGCGTGGGAGGCATGCGGTACGAGCGGGATGAAGGTGCTCGCAAACGGCGGGCTCAACCTCTCCTCGCTCGACGGCTGGTGGGCGGAAGCCTATCAGCCGCGCTACGGCTGGGCGATCGGCGACGACAACGGCAACAACAACGACGCGGACGATGCTGAGCACCTCTACGAATTGCTCGAGGACGACATCGTGCCGGCGTTCTACCGCACGTGACGAGGGCATACCGCGAGACTGGGCGCAACGCGTGCGCGCGAGCATGTCGGAACTTGCGCCGCGCTTCGGCAGCAACCGGATGCTGCGCGAATATCTGGATGGCTTCTACTGGCCGGCGGCCGTCGCGTATCGCGATCGCTTGCGCGACGGCGGCAAGCTCGCGCGCGTGCTCGCCGAGTGGGAGGCGACACTCGGCGCGCGCTGGCACGAGGTACATTTCGGCTCGATGTCGGTGCGTTGCGAACGCGACGCGTGGCATATCTGCGTGCCGGTTTATCTCGGCGAAGTGCCGGCCGAGTGGGGGCTTGTCGAGTTTTACGCGGACACGGAGCAGGGGCAACCTGCAGAGTGTGCGTTGATGAGCGAAGGAGTACCGATCGCCGGAGCGATCCAGCGATACCTTTACCATGGGACGCTCGCTGCCAGGCGGCCTGCAGAGCATTACACGCCGCGTGTGCGCGTCGCGCGCGACGGCGTGTTCGTGCCGGCCGAGCTCAGCCTCATTGCATGGTATCGGTGACTGCTTGTGCGTGCAGCATGGGGCCGCCCCGCCTGCGCCCTGACAGCGGTGGGCCGGATATGGCGTAGGAATCCTCTCTTTCCGAACTTCAAATCCGGCGCCGGGTGTCAACCGTTCGCTGGCCGCGTCAATTCCGGCTGCCTTACGCCACGCTTCGTCGTGTCAGTGCCGACGTTCAGGCGCCCGCCAGTGCAGGCAATCCCGCATCGTCGCCGAAATACTGCGAGCGCGTGAAACCCGCTGCCCGTTGCGAGTGGTAGCCGTCGCACGATGCCTCGATGCGCGTCGGCAGCACGTCCGGCGTGTGCGCGCTCTTCTTCGCGAGGATTGCTGCGCTCAGGAACTCCGCGCTATACGCATTGAGCAGATGCGGTTGTTGCGCCTCGATGTAGGCAACAACGCGAGCGTGGTCGCCATCGATCGCCGCGAGCGACATCAGCGTTTGCGCATCCCAGCGAAAGCGCAGCCCCAAGTCGGCGAATGCGCTGTTGAACGCGCACAGCTGCGCATTGACTGCGCGGTCGTAGTCGGTCCGTTGTCCATCGTCGTGTGCATTGCGCATGATCCCCTCCATTTCATCGATTACGTGACGACAGCATAGGTCGGGCTATGGATTCACGATAGTTAAAGTTTTCTGTAAAAACCATTCTTTAATGCTTATGGATTGGGTGCAGCAAAGCAGAGTGCAGGGGAGCTGGTTTCAGGAGAACATGTGATATACAGTATTGTGAATATGTGATCTGGGAAAAAGCGAGGCCGAACGACCGCGCCTGTACGGCCCACGATCGAGCGGACCATCACCGTAATCGACAACGAGGAGATACGTCGACCATGTCCACCGACACGCCAGAGAATGTCCGCGCGGTCCCGTTGAGCCTGAACCTCACGCCGATCAGCGCGACGGCATCGCTGCGCGACCAGGCGTATGTGCGACTCAAGCAGGTGATCGCGGATACCGACATCTATCACTCACATGAAGAGGTACGTCTCGATGAAAAGGAACTGACCGAGGCGCTCGGCGTGAGCCGCACGCCAGTACGTGAAGCGATGACGCTGCTCGAGCAGGAAGGCTTTCTGCGCACGGTGCCGCGCCGCGGCGTCTATATCCTGCGCAAGACGAAGAAAGAGATCGTCGAGATGATCTGCATGTGGGCTGCGCTTGAAAGCGTGGCGGCACGCCTCGCGACGCTGCGCGCGTCGAACGAGAACATTGCGCGCCTGCGGGCCATGTTCGATCAATTCAGCCGGGCTGCACCGACCGATCACATCGAGGAGTACTCGGAGGTGAACATCGCGTTCCATCAGGCGCTCGTCGAATTGTCCGGCTCGCAGATCATCCTCGACACGATCAATAACATCATCATGCACGTGCGCGCGATACGCCGCATGACGATCGCGCAAAGCGACCGCGCGTCGCGTTCGATCGAAGATCACATGCGCATCATCGAAGCGCTCGAGGCGCGCGATACCGAGCGCGTCGAAACGCTCGTGCGTCAGCACTCGCTCGATCTCGCGCAGTACGTCGAAGCGCATTGCGATTTTCTGGACTAAGGCTGCCGTCATACCCGCACGGCAACCCCGGGACTATCCCGGGCCGGCGCATGTGCAGTACGCGATCCGATCGCCGACACGCCTCACACACAAAGCACTGGCGACCTTGTGCGATGCAGCAGCATGAGCAGGCATCTGCAAAAAGCCATTGACTAATACTGTGTATGGAATATTGTATATTACGTCGCGCGGCATTCTTGCGCCAAGGAGGCGACATCATGGCAGATGGGGTGGGGGAACTCGATCAAGTTCCCGGACCTGACGCCGTGCCGTGCGAACGAAGGAGTCACTCGAATGGCGTCCAGGCGGGCGCTGTTTTTCACTGAGCGGTATCCATATGACGCACGAGCCCGACTATGCAAGCAGCTATCATTGACTACCAACAACTGGTGAACGCGATCGGCGATGCCGTCGTGATCTCGGACAGGAGCGGCGCGATTACGATGTGGAATCCCGCAGCAGAACGCATGTTCGGCTTCACGCCAGGAGAAGCGCTCGGCAATTCGCTGGATCTGATCATTCCCGAACGTCTGCGCGGGCGTCATTGGGAAGGCTACGAAAAGACGATGGCGACCGGGCAGACGCGCTATGGCAACGACGTCCTTCGAGTGCCCGCTGTTCACAAGGACGGCCGCGCACTGTCGATCGCTTTTACGGTCGCACTCTTGTATTCGGACGAGCGCGAATTGACGGGCATCGTCGCGGTGATTCGCGACGAAACCGCGCGCTTCCAGGAAGATCGAAATCTGCGCAAGCGCATCGCGGAACTGGAGGCGCGCGTCAGCGCCTGACGTGTCGTTCCGGGCGCTCGAACCTGGGCGGCATGCGTGCCGCCTTTGTACTCGCGCAGTCAATATCACGTCGAACGTCGTTGCGACGAGCAGCGCGGAGAACATCGACGCGTGTAGAAA
Organism: Burkholderia sp. Bp9140; assembly: GCF_003853425.1. Taxonomy (NCBI): domain Bacteria; kingdom Pseudomonadati; phylum Pseudomonadota; class Betaproteobacteria; order Burkholderiales; family Burkholderiaceae; genus Burkholderia; species Burkholderia sp. Bp9140. Next base: position 19,523 of record NZ_QTPQ01000047.1, on the reverse strand, counting down.
CGCGTGTGCCGTATCAACTCGAATTATCGGCCATGCAGTTCATTCACAGCGGCGATTGGGCCGCCTGTACCATCGTCCGCAAACTCGATGACGGCGCGCATGCGCCCCTTCTTGCCCTATCAACAGGACGTCGATCTCACCGTATTCGCAAGCGCAACCGCGGCTATCGTGGCTGCGCGCGTCGTCGCTCCATTGATCGGACAGGACGCACGTTGACGACAACACTCGCGGCCGAGTCGGTCACTTGACGCTCTTCGCGAGGGCGCCGGTCATCGCAAGCGCAATTATCTTTCGGGCGCAGCGCGTCGCGGGTGGGGCGCGTCTTCAGCGCGGGTTGAGTATCGGTGCGGCCAATACGGGTTTGCCCTCATCGGAAATCGCCGGAAAAAGCTTGCCCAAACGCCATGCTGTAAATACGATATATCACATATCATGTGTGTCGATGCCTGGGCAAGGTGAGTCCGGACTGGCACGAAAAGCGTCAGCGGCGAACAGCAATCAACGATGGGAGATGTAGCATGAGCAAAGCACTCGACGGTGTGCGCATTCTCGATTTCACGCACGTGCAGTCGGGGCCGACCTGCACGCAGCTGCTCGCGTGGTTCGGGGCGGACGTGATCAAGGTCGAACGCGCAGGCGCGGGCGACGTCACGCGTGAACAGCTGCGCGACGTTCCCGATGCCGACAGCTTGTACTTCACGATGCTCAACCACAACAAGCGTTCGGTGACGATCGACGCGAAGCACCCGGAAGGCAAGCTGGTGCTGGAGGCGCTGATCCGGAAGTGCGACGTGCTGGTGGAGAACTTCGCGCCGGGCGCGCTGGACCGGATGGGCTTCACGTGGGAGCACATCCAGGAACTGAATCCGCAGATGATCGTCGCGTCGGTGAAGGGCTTCGGTCCGGGGCCGTACGAGGACTGCAAGGTCTATGAGAACGTCGCGCAGTGCGTGGGCGGCGCGGCGTCGACGACGGGTTTCGACGACGGCCCGCCGGTGGTGACAGGTGCTCAGATCGGCGACAGCGGCACGGGCCTGCATCTGGCGCTGGGCATCGTGACGGCGTTGTATCAGCGCACGATAACGGGCCGTGGGCAGAAGGTGCTCGCGGCGATGCAGGATGGCGTGCTGAACCTGTGCCGCGTGAAGTTGCGCGACCAGCAGCGTCTGGAGCGCACGGGCGTGATGAAGGAGTATCCGCAGTATCCGAACGGCGCATTCGGCGAGGCGGTGCCGCGGGCGGGCAATGCGTCAGGCGGCGGACAGCCGGGATGGATCCTGAAATGCAAGGGCTGGGAGCACGATCCGAACGCGTACATCTACTTCATTACGCAGGCGCCGGTGTGGGTGAGGATCTGCAACGTGATCGGCAGGGAAGAGTGGGCGACGGACCCGGAGTACGCCACGCCCGGCGCGCGGCTGCCGCGGTTGAAGGAGATCTTCGAGGAGATCGAGCGCTGGACGAAGACGAAGACGAAGTTGGATGCGATGGCGATCCTTAACCAGCACAACATTCCGTGCGGGCCGATCCTGTCGATGAAGGAGATCGCTGAAGACGAATCGCTGCGCAGGACGGGCACGATCGTCGAGGTCGATCATCCGGTGCGGGGCAAGTACTTGACGGTCGGAAACCCGATCAAGCTGTCCGACAGCCCGACGGAGGTAACGCGCTCGCCATTGCTCGGCGAGCATACGGACGAGGTGATGGTCGAACTCGGCTATTCGCCGGCACAGATCGACGCGCTCAGAGCCTGCGGTGCGATCTGAAACGAGCAAGCGAACGAACAGCCGAGGCTGAACGCCCGACTGGAGGCGAAGGCCGTGGCCGATCGCTTCGCCGTGCACTTCCGCGTGCCGTGGAAAGGCGTGTCAACGGCGCGAGCGCGGTGGGCGCGCACAAGACGGCGATGCTGCATGACCTCGAGGCCGGACGTATGATCGAAATTGATTCACTGCGGATGGTGGTGCAGGAGATTGCGCTTGCGGGCGGGAAAAAGCGTAATATCGATCGGACCCGTAATGGCGGTTCCGCACCGACCATCCGTGCTTTGGATCTGTTGTGGTGCTTGAGCAACAGTATCTGATATACTAAATACAAGATGCTTGATTCATGTCGCGACGCAGCATATGATTGAGTGATTCAATCATCAATTGGCTGGAGCAACTCATGGATCTCGTGTCGCTTGCAATCTTTGCCGTCGCCCTCGTGGGCCTGGGTTCGGCCGCAACCGTGCTGTTGACCTCTTGGGTGCCGCTGCATGTCGCCGAACTTGCGTCGAAGCACGGCCGTTATGTCGGTCTCGAAGCCGCAACCGGGCGTGAGGCCATGCCGAACGACTCGCGCGTTGGAGCAGTGATGGGCGCGATCGGCTCGTCGAACTAAGCGAACCTGGTAGTGAATACTCCTGTTCTGAACCTGCCTCTGGCGCTGCATCCAATCGGCAATAGCGCCAGCCTCCGCGACCAGGCCTACGCGATGTTGCGCCAGGCCATCGCGGATGCCGACATTTACGCGTCGCGCGAAGAGATTCGTCTCGACGAGCGCGTGCTGAGCGAATCGCTCGGTGTGAGCCGCACGCCCGTTCGCGAGGCAATGACGCTGCTCGAGCAGGACGGTTTTCTGCGCATGGTTCCGCGGCGCGGCATCTACATCGTGCGCAAGAGCAAGCGTGAGATCGTCGAAATGATCCAGATGTGGGCCGCGCTCGAAAGCATGGCCGCACGTCTTGCCACGCAGCACGCAACTGACGAAGAGATCGCGAAACTGCGCCACATGTTCGACCAGTTCCGTGACTCGACGCCTGCCGAACATATCACCGAGTACTCGGATGCGAACATCGCGTTCCATCAGGCGATTGTCGAACTGTCGAAGTCGCAGATCATTCTTGACACGATCAAGAACATCTTCATTCATGTGCGCGCAATTCGCCGCATGACGATTTCTCAGAGCGACCGCGCGTCGCGGTCGATCGTCGACCATTTGCGAATCATCGAGGCGCTGGAAAAGCGCGATACCGAACTGGCGGAGCGTCTGGTGCGCGATCACTCGCTCGGGCTTGCCGCGTTTGTCGAGTCAAATTGCGATTTTCTCGACTGAGCGCTCTGCGCTCCGTCAACCCCCGTTGAAGCCGAAGGCCGGCGGACCTGAAGGTCCGCCGGCTTTTTTATCGCCTGACGGGCCGCGTCGTCCGGCGCGCTTGTCCGGCGATGAAGCCGGCCACCGGGCTTCTTTGTGCGCGCGCGTCCTTCGGATGCTGCGCCAGATCTACCGCTTTGGCGGCCTGGGCGCCGAAGTTGTATTCGCAAGGCCAGATGGGAGAGGGGCTGAAGTGTTCTCCGGGACTCCCCCAAGTGTGGCTGAAAGCGCTTGCGACGATCTGTTATATCACATACTGTATTGAGTGTCGGTGCCGATGCGCGACAGGTACCTGACAGCGGGCAACCCGATCAAGCGGACGGACAGTCCCACGTAGGTGACGCGTGTTCGCCCGTGCCCGACGAGCACACGGATGAAGTGATGGCAGAACCCGGCTATTCGCCGGCACCGACCGACGCGCTCAGAGCGTGTGGCGCGATCCGAGCGAGTAACGGAACGAAACAACAGCGAATGCACGAAGCGAGGAGGAGGTTGCATGCCGGACTGGGCTAGCTTCATCACGTGGTCGGGGCTTGAGCGCCTGGAACTTTGTGTGTTTGTTTTCGCGGGCGCGTTGGTGATTGCGATAACGGCAACAGTGCTCGTCAACCGGCTGACGCATGGCAGGCGAAACACGTGGCAAGGTGCACCCGGCGACAAGGTCATCGATATGGTCGCGCTCGGATTGTGTGTCTGGATTGGTTATGCTTTCGTCAACGAGCCTGCGCAAACGCCTGGAATCGTAGCGCTGTTCGCGGTGAGCCTGCTGGCCGCCGCGTTGGGCGCGCATGTGATGCTGACCATGCATGAGCATCACGCGCGCGCGCCCGCGCATTGCGGCATGTCACCACGACGCGGCGCGACGTTGCGCCTCGCGTGGGACGGCGATCCTTCGCATCTGCAGCCTGCAGACGATTTCACGCAGCACTGGACGTGGTCGATCAATCCGCGCCGTGCGCAGCCGCGCTGCGCATCATCTGCGCGGAACGCGCAAATGACACATGCAACGATGCGCGTGCGTAGCCGCCAACGCCATCAGGCAAAGCGACACTGACGAAACACGTAGCGGCAACTGCGTCGCGAACCATCAGGTTCGCGAGCGCGGAGGTCGAAGAGAATCACGAATGAACTGCAATTGTGCGTCATCGAGCCATGGGCTCGCGATAGAGCTGGTTTTTCCGGTCGAAAATCAGTTGCACGAGAAAAGCGGCGTCGTAGGCGTTGAGCAGATGCGAATGAAAGCGCTCGATGTAGGCCGTAATGCGTGCAGGTTCATTGCTGACGTCGTCGAAGAAATCGAGCGTGTCCTGGGTCCAGCGAAAACGTAAGCCCAGATCGCTGAACGCGGCGTTATAGGCGCTCAGCAACGCTTCATTATGCAAATCGGCAGATTGATTCATCGCGATCTCCCAAGCGGTCGAGTGATGTGACTCGGAAGAAGCATAGAGGTCGCGATGAATACACAATAATTAAATTTTCATTGGCATTCCATAGCGCGTCATCTATGGACGGTCAATTGATTTACGTGCGTGATCTGCTCGATCAGATCCGCACCTTCTTCCAGCAAAAAGCGCTTGAACGCAACCGCAACAGGCGGAAGCCGCTTGTTCTTGCGATGAACGACGTACCAGTTGAGCATCACCGGAAAGCCTTCGACATCGAGCACGGCGAGATGCCCGAGCTGCAATTCGAGGCTGATGGTATGTGCGGACAGAAACGCGATGCCCATGCCTGCAATCACGGCCTGCTTGATCGTCTCCGTGCTCTTGATCTCCATCGCGATGTTGAGGTTCGTAAGACGCCCTGCAAAGCCCTCTTCCATCGAATTCCACGTGTCCGAGCCACGTTCGCGCACGACGAACGATTCGCTCGCGAGCTGGCTGATCTTGATGTTGCGCTTGCTGGCAAGTGGATGCGAGGGCGCCGCCACAATCACATACGGATGCGGCGCGAACGCCTCGTTGATCGAATCCATTTCTTGTGGCGGCCGCACCATTACCGCGAGATCGGTCTGATTGGTTGCCAGCTGGTGCAGCAGTTCCTCGCGGTTGTGCACTGCAAGGTTCAGTTCGACACCCGTATAGCGTCGCGTGAATTCGGCGAGCAGCCGCGGAAAGAAGTAGTCGCCCGCGCTGATGGCCGCGACGTTCAGCTTGCCGCCCGAGATGCCTTTCAACTGGCCCATCGCTTCATCCACTTCATGAAACTGCTGAATGATCGCTCGGCTGTAATGAAGCATTTCCGTGCCTGCTGGCGTCAGATAGATCTTTTTGCCGAGCTGTTCGAAGAGCGGCAGGCCAGCGTGCTCCTCGAGCTGCTTGACCTGGGTGGAGACGGCGGGCTGCGTGAGGTGCAGTTCCTCGGCCGCGCGCGAGAAGCTGAGGTGCCGCGCCACCGTCTCGAACACTTTCAGCTGGCGCAGGGTGGCGTTACGCATCGTCATGGTGGATGTATAAGCGAAGATGAATCCTCATGGTAACAAACTTTAATTATCAGTAATTCAGCAGAGACCCTAGGATGAATTCTGCAATGGACGATGGAACGCGTGAGCATCGGGTTAACGCTGAAAACAAGGCCCGGCGCGGTGAAATCGAGAAAAAATGACCTGCAGGCGCCTATTCGTCCGAGCAATGAGCCGTAAATCAGATTAAAGATTTTTAGAAAAGAAGCGCTTGAATTTTCGTTGCGAAATACACCCGACGCGGTCCGATCGGGACGCAACGATAAGGTATGCATGCATACAGACCGGATTTTTGGTCGGCTACCCTAAATATAGATGGCGGAGACAGGTACATGAACAGCATTTCTCAGCAAGCTCCGGTAGCGTTTTGGCGCAGCCGCTGGTGGCAGCTAGCATTCGGCATCCTGTGTATGGCGCTCGTCGCCAATCTGCAATATGCGTGGACGTTGTTCGTCGCGCCGATGAGTGCAAAGCATCATTGGGGGCAAGCTGAAGTTCAGCTCGCGTTCTCGATTTTCATTCTCACCGAAACGTGGCTGGTGCCGGTGGAAGGGTGGCTCGTCGACCGCTTCGGTCCGAAGCCTGTCGTGGCGGGCGGTGCGATCTGCGTAGGGCTTGCGTGGGTGATGAACTCGTTTGCGACGACGCTGCCCGAACTCTATATAGCGTCCGTCATCGCCGGTATCGGTGCGGGCGGCGTGTATGGCACCTGCGTCGGCAACGCGCTCAAGTGGTTTCCGGACAAGCGCGGCCTCGCCGCCGGCCTGACGGCGGCGGGCTTCGGCGCGGGCGCGGCGGTGACAGTGATTCCGATCGCAAACATGATCACGCGCTCAGGTTACGAGCACACATTCCTGTTCTTCGGCATTCTGCAAGGGGTGTGCATTTTCCTGCTCGCGTTGATGCTGAGAAAGCCCGACACCGCAAAAGTGTCACCTGCCAAGCGCAAATTCGCTGTCACGAAAACGGACTATACGCCGGGTCAGATGATCAAGGCGCCGGTGTTCTGGGTGATCTACGCGTCGTTTGTCGCGGTGGCGGCAGGTGGCCTGATGGCGACGGCGCAACTTGGTCCGATTGCCAAGGACTGGGGGCTCGCCAAGCTGCCGATGAGTCTCTTCGGCATGACGCTGCCGCTGCTCACGATGACGCTGTCGATCGACAACATCTGCAACGGCTTCACGCGTCCGTTGTGCGGCTTCATTTCCGACAAGATCGGCCGAGAGAACACGATGTTCGCGATCTTTATCGGCGAAGGGCTTGCGCTGCTGGGCCTGATGCAATATGGCCAGAACCCCTATGCGTTCATGACATTCGCAGCACTGATTTTCCTGTTCTGGGGCGAGATCTTCTCGATCTTCCCGGCGCTTTGCGCCGATACGTTCGGCAGCAAGTACGCCGCGGCGAACGCGGGCACGCTTTATACGGCGAAGGGTACGGCGTCGCTCATCGTGCCGATCGCTTCGGTGCTCGCCACGACGGGCGGGTGGAATCTCGTGTTCCTCGTGTCGGCGATAGTCACGATTGGGGCAGGCGTGTCGGCGAAATTCATTCTCGCGCCGATGCGTGCACGCTGGATCGCTTCAACGAATGAGAAGTGTGACGAACACGTGCCGGAACTCGCGGCAAGCGGACCCGGCCTGCGTCACTGGCCGGAACAGACTGGCGAATAACGTTCGTGTCAGCGCGCCGGGATCTGAACACATGAACGTAACGCTGCAGCAACTGAAGGTGTTCATCGCCGTCGCGCGCCAGCGGAGTTTCACTCGCGCGGCACGCGAGTTCGATTTGACGCAGTCGGCCGCTAGCCGGCGCGTGCGCGAACTTGAAGAGGCTATCGCACTGCGCCTCTTCGATCGCACCACGCGTCAGGTAGAGCTGACGACGGCGGGCTCCCGGCTCGAACGACGCATCGGCTGTCTGATCGAAGAATTCGAAATGACGCTGCGCGACGTGCAAGCCGCACGTGAAGAACCCACGGGGTTCGTCGTCTTCGCGTGCGATTCCATGCTCTCGTCGGGCCGGTTGCCCGAGTGGCTTACGCGTTGCGCTGCGGCTTTCCCAGGTCTGATCGTCACCGCGAAGGAACAGCTGCAACACGCGGTACCCGCCTCTGTCGAGCAGGACGCAGTCGATTTCGGTGTCCTGTGCGATGCAAACTTCGCAGGCACCGACGCCGCTTTGTGCCGTATTGCCGCATGCGCATCCGCTCACATCCGGTGCCGCGCTGTGCTGGGACGCGTTGCGCGACACGCCGCTCGTCACGCTCAACGCAGAAGCCGGCACGCGCAATGTGACGGAACGCACGCTCAATACGTATCGCGTCGGCACGCAACGCACCAACGAGTGCGCGCATGTCGCCACCGCATTGCGCATGATCGAACTGGGCCTCGGCATCGGTGTGCTGCCCATCGACACACGTGCGTCGACTCTGCCGTCGTCGCTCGTTGCACGTCCGCTCGTGCCGGAAGTATCGGTGACGACCATGCTCGTGCGCCGCCGCCACCGCTCGCTGCGTCCCAATGCCGACGCTGTGTGGACGCTGCTTGCCGACGGGAATTCTCGGGACCCGCGCGGCGGCGCGCGCCAGACGCAACGCGGCACCCGCAACCCGATACGACGGGAAGCAGCAGACGAACCGATGCCGCTCGTCCCCCGATGACGACGCATTGATGCGAGCGTCGTAAGCGCGGACAGGCGCGGTTTTGCCAACGGTTCGAGATGAACGATAGCGCCATTCGCAATGTGTATGCGATGGACACTGATGCGATCTCAGACGACATGACCTCCTTATCGACGGAACGCGGCGAGCGCCCGGCACGGGCGAATACTCTGGCATGCTCAATACCGCCACGGAAGAACCGATTGAGATCGTCGCGCTGGAACTGCGGAGCGGCATACGCACTGCGGAGCATGGACTCATCCTGATGCGATTTTCCGAATTTTTGCGCAAGTGCCGGGGTGCAATCGTAGCGCTCGAGCGTCTCGACGCAGGCAAGCCCCTTGCTGCCGCCAATCGCCGGACGTGCCCGCCGCCATCGGCACGCTCGCCCACTACGCGGGCTGGTGCGACAAGATCAACGGCCAAGTGGTGCTCGTGCATCCCGATGCGCTCACCGACACGATGCGCAAGCCACGTTTTCGTGGTCGGCGCGATTGTCGAACTTCGGATTCGGCGAGCAGGGCGCCGCGTTCCCCGACAACCACGTCCTCACTGGCGTCATGGCGGCAATCATCCCCGGCGCCATGACGCCTGCCCCCGCGGTTCGAGAGCGGGCAGTTTGCATGGAACGGGAATGGAAGGCCTGGCTCCGAGCTGCCCAACGCGGACAGGCTGAACAGTTGCGCCGTGTTCGTGGCTGCGCTGTCCGGTCCACATGCACCTACAGCACGGTCCTTCCACGAATCTTTCTGATATGCAATATACGATATATAAAACGCAAAATCGCGTACCAACTGCGATCTGCCGAAGGGGGATGGGGCAGAGCGACTGCGGGACGCATCCGATATCTCTCGTCCACATGCACCACATCGAAGCCCTCCCTGAACTGGCTCCGCAACAGCGACGCGACCCACGCGGCGGGACCCCCGCGTGGGCTCCCCAGACCCGGCCAAAAATATCTGTTGACACATTCAATATGTGATATATCATATACCAGAAGCGCCACCATTTGCCCCCAGGAGACATGACATGGCAGAAGTCGTTGGGACCATTCCAGTGGAAACCCGCCCGGCACAAGAAGCCGCATCGATGACCGATGGATTCCATCTCATCATCGACGCGTTGAAGATGAACGACATCGAGACGATCTACGGTTTGCCAGGCATTCCGATCACCGATCTCGCACGGCTCGCGCAGGCCGAAGGCCTGCGCGTGATCAGCTTTCGTCATGAGCAGAACGCAGGCCACGCCGCTGCGGCCGCGGGTTACCTGACGCAGAAGCCCGGGGTGTGCCTGACCGTCTCGGCCCCCGGCTTCCTCAACGGCCTTACGGCGCTGGCCAATGCGACGACGAACTGTTTCCCGATGATTCTCATCAGTGGCTCGAGCGAACGCGAGATCGTCGATTTGCAGCAGGGCGACTATGAGGAGATGGATCAGCTCAACATCGCGAAGCCGCACGCGAAGGCGGCGTTCCGTGTGCTGCACGTGGAGGACATCGGCATCGGGATCGCGCGCGCGATCCGCGCGGCGGTGTCGGGCCGCCCCGGCGGTGTCTATCTCGATCTGCCGGCCAAGCTGCTGTCGCAGGCGATGGAAACCGAGAAGGCGCGCCGCTCGCTGGTGCGTGTGATCGACGCGGCGCCACGCCAGCTGCCCGCACCGGATTCGGTGCAGCGTGCGCTCGAAGTGCTGAAGCGCGCAAAGCGTCCGCTCATCCTGCTCGGCAAGGGGGCGGCATATTCGCGCGCCGACGGCGAAATCCGCGCACTCGTCGAGAAAACGGGTATTCCGTTCCTGCCGATGTCGATGGCGAAGGGCCTGCTGCCCGACACGCATCCGCAGTCGGCCGCTGCCGCGCGCTCGTATGTGCTCGCCGAGTGCGACACAGTGCTACTCATCGGCGCGCGCCTCAACTGGCTGCTCGCTCACGGCAAGGGCAAAACCTGGGGCGGCACGCCGAAGCAAATCGTGCAGATCGACATCTCGCCGACCGAGATGGACAGCAACGTACAGATCGCGGCCCCCGTCGTCGGGGATATCCACTCATGCGTGAAGGCGCTCCTCGACGGTGTCGCGACCGGCTTTCCGAAACCGAGCGATGAATGGCTCGAGGCTGTCGCCGGGCGAAGGAACAAGAACCTCGCGAAGATGGCAGAGACGCTCGCGAAGAACCCGTCGCCGATGAGCTTCCACAGTGCGCTGCGAGTGTTGCGCGACATCGTGAAGGCGAACCCGTCGATGACGGTCGTCAACGAAGGCGCGAACACGCTCGACTACGGCCGCGCCGTGATCGACATGTACGAACCACGCAAGCGTCTCGATTGCGGGACGTGGGGAATCATGGGTATCGGCATGGGTTTTGCGGTCGCCGCGGCGGTCGAGACCGGCAAGCCGGTGCTCGCGATCGAGGGCGATAGCGCGTTCGGCTTCTGCGGCATGGAGATCGAGACGATCTGCCGCTATAACCTGCCCGTCTGTACAGTCATCTTCAACAATAACGGCGTCTATCGCGGCACGGACGTTAACCCGTCGGGGGGCGCCGACGTCGCGCCGACGGTGTTCGTCAAGGGTGCGCGCTACGACAAGATGATGGAGGCCTTCGGTGGCATCGGCCATCACGTCACGACGCCGGAGGAGCTCGAAAAGGCAGTGACGGAGGCGATCCGATCGGGCAAGCCGACCCTTGTCAATGCGGTCATTGACGAAGCAGCCGGCACTGAAAGCGGCCGCCTGACGAATCTCAATCCCCAAAGCGCGGCGATGAAGAAGTAATCCATCCGGGTAACCTATCAGGAGAAAAGACGTGAGCAATCCCCTCGACGGCATCAAGATCATCGATTTCACGCACGTGCAGGCGGGCCCAGCGTGCACGCAGCTTCTGGCCTGGTTCGGCGCCGATGTGATCAAGGTCGAACGCCCTGGCTCGGGCGACGTGACGCGCAATCAGTTGCGCGACATTCCGGAAGCCGACGCGCTGTACTTCACGATGCTCAACAGTAACAAGCGCTCGCTGAGCCTCAACACGAAAACGCAGGAGGGCAAGGAGGTACTCGAAAAGCTGATCCGCGAGTCGGACGTGCTCGTCGAGAACTTCGGCCCCGGCGCGCTCGACAGAATGGGTTTCTCGTGGGAGCGCATCAGTGAGCTGAACCCGAAGATGATTGTTGCGTCGGTCAAGGGCTTCAGCGACGGGCACCACTACTCGGACCTGAAGGTCTACGAGAACGTCGCGCAGTGCGCGGGCGGCGCCGCATCGACGACGGGTTTCTGGGACGGTCCGCCGACCGTGAGCGCGGCCGCCCTCGGCGACAGCAACACCGGCATGCACCTCGCGATCGGCATCCTGACTGCGTTGATCGGCCGCGACAAGACGGGTAGGGGCCAGAAGGTTGCCGTGTCGATGCAGGATGCGGTGCTGAACCTCTGCCGTGTGAAGCTGCGCGATCAGCAGCGCCTCGACCGCGTCGGCCATCTGGAGGAGTATCCGCAGTACCCGCACGGCACGTTCAGCGATGTCGTGCCGCGCGGCGGCAACGCGGGCGGAGGCGGCCAGCCGGGCTGGGTGCTCAAGTGCAAGGGTTGGGAGAGTGATCCGAACGCCTATATCTACTTCACCGTGCAGGACCATGCATGGGAGCCGATCTGTCGCGCGATCGGCAAGCCGGAGTGGATCGACGATCCCGCGTACAACACTCCACGCGCACGCCAGCCGCACATCTTCGACATCTTCAAGACGATCGAGGACTGGCTCGCGAACAAGACCAAGTTCGAGGCCGTCGATATCCTGCGAAAGTTCGACATTCCGTGCTCGCCCGTGCTCAGTATGAAGGAGCTCGCCGCGGACGAGTCGCTGCGCAAGAGCGGCTCGATTGTCGAGGTCGATCATCCGGTGCGCGGCAAGTACCTGACGGTCGGCAGTCCGATCAAGTTCTCCGATCTGAAGCCGGAAATCACGTCGTCGCCGCTACTCGGCGAGCATACGGAGGATATCCTGCTCGGCCTCGGCTATAGCAAGGAGCAGATCTTCCAGATGCGCGAGACGAAGACGGTCTGATCGTCCGCCCGCCCGCCGCTTGACTTCGCGGCGGGCGACATCGCAGGCGCCGGCGAATTGATTCGCGACAAACAAGCCGCTTTCAGGGCGTGCGGAGCTTACGCAAGAGGCTTACCGAACCGGAGGCTCGCGTCGGGGGCCGATGCCGCGTGCTGCAGTGGAGCACGCGCGGCGCGGCGACCGACGAGAGATCAAGCGAAAGAAGGGGACGTGCGATGCATGTAGAGTTCCTGGGAACATATCGGTTCAAATTGTTTGCGATGCAGCTCATCGAGAACGGCGGATGGACCGCGTATGCGGCGGTCCGCGGCGCCGAAGACGAAGGCGGGACGCAGATGAGCCCGCTGCCGTATCGGCGCGTCGACGACGACGCCGCGTTCGAGAGCGAGGCCGCGGCACTTGCCGCCGCGCGGCGCGTTGCAGTCGCACTCGTGCGATTGGGCAACGCTTCGTCCTAGTCGCTACGATCTTTTCTCACGAGTCAGTATTCGTAAAATACATAGCAGTGCATATCAAATTGAGGCGGCCGAATCAAGGAGGCTGACCCACATGACAGGACGGCGCGCCGGAGCGGACGCGGCCATGATGCAGACAAACAAGGTGGGGAGGCAGGAAGTGATCGAGACATTGAATAGTGTGCGCACCATCGATTTCGTACATGTGCTGTCCGGCGCGTATTGCGCGCAGCATCTGCCCTGGTTCGGCGTGAATGTGATCACGGTAGAACGGACCGGCGCGGGCAATGTTTGAGCCTCACCCGCTGGCCTGCAGAACTCGGCCCCACTCCGCGAAGCGCTGCTCGCCGGGCATACCGACGAGGTCGTGATAGCGCTCGGGTTCACGCCCGAAGACGTTGAGCATTTTCGGGTGCCTGGCGCGAAATGACCGTATGCGGAGTGGTCATCGCCTTTGCAGGGCTCGAACACGCTGTATGCGAATTCCATTCTCAATCAATGATTCATACATCCAGGAGACCCCGATGACATCGTGGATACGCTTTCAGGCGGCGAACGGAAGCGTCGGCTTCGGCTTGCTCGAAGACGACTGCGTCGCCGAGTATCGAGGCGACATGTTCGGCGATGCCGAACCGACCGGTGCGTGCCACCCATTGGATGACGTCACGAGGTTGAGCCCGTGCATTCCGAGCAAGGTCATCGCATTGTGGAATAACTTCTACGCACTCGCCGCAAAGCTCGACAAGGCGCCGCCAACTCATCCGCTCTTTCTTATCAAGCCACCGATGTCCGTGATCGGGCCTGGCGAGCAGATTAGACGCCCTGCCAATTATCACGGCAAGGTTGCTTACGAGGGCGAACTCGGGATCGTGATAGGAACGCGCTGTAGCAACGTGTCCGTCGAAGAGGCCGAGCAATACATCTTCGGCTACACGTGCATCAACGACGTCACGGCGATCGAACTCTTGAACGAGGATCCCAACTTCGCGCAATGGTGTCGCGCGAAAGGCTTCGACACGTTCAGTTGCATCGGACCCACGATTCGATGCGACTTCGACTGGCGCGCTGCGAGGGTGACGACGCACGTCGACGATACCGAGCGGCAGAACTATCGGCTCGACGACATGATATTTTCGCCGGCCCAGCAGGTCAGCATGCTTTCGCATGACATGACGCTCATGCCCGGCGACGTCATCGCATGTGGAACGTCGTTAGGCGTCGGGTCCATCAAGGACGGCTCGACCGTGACGGTGTCGATCGATGAGATCGGCTCGCTCTCGAATGTCCTTTCCGCGAGAGGATGAGATGGCAACAACGATTGCAGTGCCGCGCGAGGTGCATGCAGGGGAACGCCGCGTCGCGGCGACGCCTCAATCGGTCGGCCAATTGATCAAGCTCGGGTATGCCGTGAACGTCGAGGCAGGCGCGGGTGCCGCCGCGTCGTTCGATGACGACGCCTATCGTGCGGCAGGCGCGCAGATTGTCGCCGATTCGCGCGCGTTATGGGCTGGCGCCGATGTCGTCATCAAAGTGCGTCCGCCCGAGTTTCATCCTGCGCTTGCCGTCGATGAGGCGACGCTCGTCAAACCGGGCGCCACGCTAATCGGCTTCATCTGGCCAGCACAGAATCCCGCCTTGCTCGAGCAGCTCGCCGCTCGTGGCACGAACGTGCTGGCGATCGATTGCGTACCGCGCATCTCGCGCGCGCAAAAGCTCGATGCGCTGAGCTCGATGGCGAACATGGCCGGCTATCGCGCCGTCATCGAGGCCGCAAATCACTTCGGGCGCTTGTTTACCGGACAGATCACCGCGGCCGGAAAGATGCCGCCGGCGAAAGTGATGGTGATCGGTGCGGGCGTCGCAGGACTCGCCGCAATCGGCGCCGCGCGAGGGCTTGGCGCTATCGTGCGTGCGTTTGATACGCGACCCGACGTCGAGGAGCAGGTGAAAAGCATGGGCGCGGAATTCCTCACGGTCGATTTCGAGGAGGAAGGCAGCGGCAGCGGCGGCTACGCGAAGCAAATGAGTGCGCGCTACATCGAAGCGGAAATGTTGCTCTTTGCCGAGCAGGCGAAGGAAATCGACATCATCGTGACGACGGCGCTGATTCCCGGCAAGCCGGCACCGAAGCTCATTACGGCCGAGATGGTGGCTTCGATGCGCTCCGGCAGCGTGATCGTCGACATGGCGTCCGAGCAGGGCGGAAACTGCGAACTGACAAGACCTGGCGAAGTGGTTTCGGCGGGGGGCGTGACGATTATCGGCTACACCGATCTGCCGAGCCGCATGGCGACCCAGTCGAGCCAGCTCTATGCAACCAACATCCGTCATCTGCTGACCGATCTCACGCCCGGGAAAGACGGTGTTCTGCAAATCAACATCGATGACGATGTCATGCGCGGCGTGACCGTTGTCAACCGTGGGGCGATCACGTGGCCGCCACCCGCGCCGAAGCAGCCCGCGATTGCGGCACATGTGCCGCAGCCGTCGAAGCAGGCCGCGAATCAGGAGAAGGCGCGCGGACGCGAGGATTCGAACCGCGGGCCCGGCGTGGGCAAATTTGCGCTCGTCGTCGTCGCTGCCATCGCATTGCTTGCGTTGGGCGCCGTCGCGCCTCCACCGTTCGTTGCGCATCTGACCGTCTTCGTGCTGGCCGTGTTCGTCGGGTACCAGGTGGTCTGGAATGTCACGCCCGCGCTGCACACGCCGTTGATGAGCGTGACGAACGCGATCAGCGGCATCATCGTCATCGGCGCGTTGCTCCAGCTTGGAATCTCAAAGCCGCTCGTTACGACGCTTGGCGGCGTTGCGCTCTTTATGGCGTCGATTAACATCGCAGGCGGATTTCTCGTCACGCAGCGAATGCTGAAAATGTTCCAGCGTGATCAATCGGGAGAATGAAATGTTGAACGGAATCGGCAGCGTTGCGTATCTCGGAGCGAGTACGCTGTTCGTCCTGAGCTTGCGCGGACTCAGTCATCCGCTCACGGCGCGCCGCGGCAATCTATACGGCATGTTCGGCATGTTGATCGCGGTAGCGGCGACGCTCTTGATCGCACCGGCTGTCAGTCTCGAGATCGTGCTCGTCTCATCCGCGGCGGGCGCGGCACTCGGTGCGCTGCTCGCCCGGCGTGTGGAGATGACGCAGATGCCTCAGCTAGTCGCGATCCTGCACAGCTTCGTGGGGCTCGCGGCCGTGATCACGGCCGTGAACAGCTATCTGGCGCCCGTCGCGGGACTCGATAGCGTGCAACGCACGATCCATGAGTGCGAGATATATCTCGGCGCGTTGATCGGGATGGTGACATTCGCGGGCTCGATCGTCGCTTGTCTGAAGCTGCAGGGCACGATCGGCGGCAAGCCGCTTGTCTTGCCGGGGCGTCACTTGATCAATATCGTCGTCGTTGCGCTTTGTGTCGTGCTCGGCTACCGCTTCTTGAGCGCGTCTTCGGGTGACGCCAGACTATTCGCACTCTTGACGATGATCGTTCTCGCCATGGCGCTTGGCGTGCATCTGGTGATGGCAATTGGCGGGGCGGACATGCCCGTCGTCGTCTCGATGCTGAACAGCTACTCGGGATGGGCCGCCGCGGCAACGGGCTTCATGCTCGACAACGATCTGCTGATTACGACGGGGGCGCTCGTCGGGTCAAGTGGCGCGATCCTGAGCTACATCATGTGCCGTGCGATGAACCGCAGCTTCTTGTCCGTCATTCTTGGCGGGTTCGGCGCATCGAGCGGCGCTGGCGTGGCGCAAGTCGAGGGGGAGATTGTGTCGGCGAGCGTCGACGAAGTCGGCGCCATGCTGCGCGACGCGTCGGACGTCATCATCGTGCCCGGCTACGGCATGGCTGTCGCGCAGGCGCAAGCGACGATCAGCGAAATCACGCGCAAGCTGCAGGCGTCGGGTGTGCGTGTGCGCTTCGGCATTCATCCTGTCGCCGGCCGGCTGCCGGGGCACATGAACGTGCTGTTGGCTGAAGCGAAGGTGCCGTATGACATCGTGCTCGAGATGGATGAAATCAATGACGATTTTGCTGGTGCGGACGTCGCACTCGTGATCGGTGCGAACGACATCGTCAATCCCGGCGCACTCGAGGATCCGACCAGCCCGATTGCCGGAATGCCGGTGCTTGAAGTGTGGAAGGCTCGCACGGTGATCGTATCCAAGCGCAGCATGGCCACCGGCTATGCCGGCGTGGAAAACCCGCTGTTCTATAAGGAAAACACACGGATGCTGTTCGGCGACGCGAAAGGAAGCGTCGACGCGCTGCTCAAGCAACTGGATGCTTGAGCGGCAGCGCGATGGCAATGGCGCTCCGTTGTCGCTGAGTCCCGGGGGCGCGGCGTGGCCGGTTGGGTGCGCCGCCAGATGTGTTGCCAACCATTCATTTCATACGAGTGATCGATCATGCTCCGTAGTCGTAAAGCCAAGATTGTTGCCACGCTGGGCCCCGCAACTTCCGATCTGCAAACGGTTACGAAGCTGTTTCGGGCCGGCGTGGATGTGTTCCGCCTGAATTTCAGCCACGGCTCGCACGAGGATCATCGGCGACGCCATGAGCTCGTGCGTGAGGTCGAGCGTGCGACGGGCAGACCCATTTCGGTGCTGGCCGATATGCAAGGGCCGAAACTGCGCGTTGGCACGTTCGCTGCCGGCAAGGTTACGCTCGCAGCGGGCAGCCGCTTCGCGCTCGATCGCAACCCGGCCCACGGTGACGTCGGCCGCGTTCACTTGCCTCATCCTGAACTGTTCGAAGTGGTTGCGGCGGGACAGTCGCTTCTTCTCGACGACGGCAAACTGCGACTGGAAGTGATCGACAACGACGGCGAGTGCATCAGCACGTGCGTGACACACGGCGGCGTCTTGTCGGATCGCAAGGGCGTGAACGTGCCCGACACACTATTGCCGATTCCCGTGCTGACCCGGAAAGACCGGGTCGATCTGGAATTTGCGTTGTCGCTCGGCGCCGACTGGATTGCGCTGTCGTTCGTGCAGCAGCCGGAAGACCTGATCGATGCGCGTGCGCTCATCGGCGAGCGTGCGGGACTCATGGTCAAGCTCGAGAAGCCCGCTGCGCTGGATCGGCTCGACGAGATCGTGAGCGCGGCTGATGCCGTGATGGTCGCGCGCGGCGACCTCGGCGTCGAGCTTCCCCCGGAGCGCGTGCCCGGCGTGCAGAAGCGCATTCTTCGCTCATGCCGCAGTCGTGGCAAGCCCGTGATCATAGCGACGCAGATGCTCGAATCGATGATATCTGCGCCGGTACCCACGCGTGCCGAGGCATCTGACGTTGCGACGGCGATCTACGACGGCGCGGATGCCGTCATGCTGTCCGCGGAATCGGCCAGCGGCGGTTATCCCGTCGAGGCCGTCGAGATAATGGACCGGATCATCCAGGAGGTGGAGCGTGATCCCCTTTATCGGAGCCTGCTCGACGCACAGCACGAACTTCCTCTGCATACGCCCGGGGACGCGATCTGTGCGGCCCTTCGGGATGTCGCGCAGACAATCTCCGCGGTTGCCACGGTTACCTATACGACTTCCGGGCACACCAGCCTGCGGGCTGCTCGGCAGCGCCCGAGCGCCCCGATTCTGAGCATCACGCCGAAGCTGTCGACGGCGCGGCGGCTTGCGTTGGCGTGGGGCGTGCACTCCACGGTCAGCCCTGACGTCGAAACCGTCGACGAGATCGTGAGTGCCGCGTGCGGCATCGCTATGGGACAGGGCTTGGCCAGTTCCGGCGATCAGGTGGCTATCGTTGCCGGCATGCCCTTTGGCGAGCCGGGCAGCACTAACATGTTGCGGATTGCGAGAGTGTGACGCTCTGTAGCGGACTGCTCCGTCGGCACGTCGCCCCAGGGGGGCCACCGATGAAGTGCAAGACGATTTCGCCATTGCGGTATTCGAACGTATAAAGGATATCTAACCGACACGATAAATATTATTAACTTTTATTAATGGATGGTATCGAGCACCATGTTTTACATCGTGCATGTCGATCTCCGGATGCGCTTGAGTGAGTGTGTTGCCCGGATAGGGCAACGGGTAGGGCAGAGCTTGTGTTGAGCAAGCGAATAAATCAACAGACGGAGACAGAAAACGTGACGCAACCCTACGCGGCCTTCAGCGGCTATACGTCTAGGCGGCATAACCGTTGGGTCCAGCTGGCTTGAGGGCGGCCGAAAGCGCGCTCGCGTATGGATCGCGGTGTCCGATAGGTAAGCGAAGTTTTTCCGAGGCCTGCTCCGCAGGAGAAGATCATGGTCCATCTCGATGCGTTGATTGAACGGCACGTCAGTTGCGGCCGCTCGCTCGTGGCGATCCTGCACGCGATCCAGGACGATGCGGGTTACGTGCCGCCGGGCTGCGTCGCGCCGCTCGCCAGGGCACTCAACCTGTCGCGTGCGGAAGTGCACGGCGTGCTCACTTACTACCATCACTTCCGCACCGCGCCGCCCGCCCGTGTGACGATCCAGATGTGTCGCGCCGAAGCGTGCCGCAGCATGGGCTGCGAAGCGCTGGCCGCGCATGCGGAAGCCCGTACGGGTTGCCGGTTCGACGCGGCGCACGGCGACGTCGCGGATACGCATGCGCCCGGTGACGTCGCGCTCGAATCGGTCTACTGCCTCGGGCTGTGCGCACAATCGCCATCGATGACGGTCAACGGCGTGTTGCACGCCAAGGTCACGCCGGAGAAGTTCGACGCCCTGCTCGCCGACGCGGCCGCCCACACCCCGGAGGCCGCATGA
>NZ_QTPQ01000046.1:0-68856 GCF_003853425.1 Burkholderia sp. Bp9140 | reverse complement strand
ACGCGGATCCCGCCCTGCTGGAACGGCTCGAGGCCGTTCACGGTCTTGATCAGCGTCGACTTGCCCGAACCCGACGGGCCGCACACGACGACCACCTCGCCTTTCCTGACCTCGGTCGTGCAATCGGCGAGGACCTGAAACGGGCCGTACCACTTCGAAACGTTGCTGATGGAAATCATGGACATCCCTGGATCGTAATGAGGCGCGCGCGGCGCCGGGTCAGCGTGCCTTCGCGACGCGATAGCGACGTTCGAGCGCGCGGGCATACCACGTCAGCGGGAAGCACATCGCGAAGTAGAGCAGCGCGACCATCGCATAGATCGGAAACGGCTTGAATACCGCGTTGGTGATGATGTTGCCCGTCTTGGTCAGTTCGGTCAGCCCGATGATCGACGTCAGCGCGGTGCTCTTCACCGCCTGCACGAGGAAGCCGACCGTCGGCGGCAGCGCGATCTTCCACGCCTGCGGCCACACCACGTAGCGCAGCTGCTGAATCCACGTCATGCCGAGGCTTGCCGCCGCGTGCCACTGGCCGCGCGGTACCGCGTCGACGCAGCCGCGCCAGATGTCGGCCAGATAGGCGCTTGCGTTCAGCGTCAGCACGACCGACGCGGCAACCCATGGCGTCACGTCGATGCCGACGAGCGGCAATCCGAAGAAGCCGAGGAACAGCTGCATCAGCAACGGCGTGCCCTGAAACAGTTCGACGTACAGGATCACGAAGCGGCGCAGCGCCGCCGACGCCGAGATGCGCATCGCCAGCAGCGCGAACCCGGCAACGCCGCCGCCGGCGAACGTGATCAGCGACAGCAGCACGGTCCAGCGTGCGGCGAGCAGCAGGTTCCATGCAATATCCTCGAAGGTGAATTCGATCATCGTGCACGCTCCGTGGGAAGGCGGGTTTCAGGGGAGCGGGCGCGCCACGCGAAGCGGGCAACCCGGGCGCGCGGCGGCGCGGCAGCCGCGCCGCGCGGTGCGCGGCCCGAGAACAGCCGCCGGCCGATGCGATTGAGCAGCATGCGCAGCGCGATCGACAGCAGCAGGTAGATCGCGGTCACGACGATGTAGATCTCGAACGCGCGGAAATTGCGTGACTGGATGAAGTTCGCCGCGTAGGTCAGGTCGGGCACCGAGATCTGTGAGACGACCGCGGAGCCGAGCATCACGATCAGCACCTGCCCGAGCAGCGCGGGGTACACGTTCGCGAGCGCCTGCGGCAGCATGACGTGGCCGAACACCTGCCGGCCGTGCAACCCGAGCGCGCGCGCCGCCTGCACTTGCCCGTGCGGCACCGATTCGATGCCGGCGCGCAGGATCTCGACCGCATACGCGCCCAGGTTGACCGTCATGGCCAGCACGGCCGCCTGTACTTCGTCGATGTGCACGCCGATCCCGGGCAGCCCGAAGAAGATGAAGAACAACTGGACCAGGAACGGCGTATTGCGGATCAGCTCGACGTAGGCCGCGACGAGCGCGCGCGCCCAGCGCGGGCCGGCGAGCGCGATCCACGCGCCGGCGGTGCCGATCAGGCCGCCCAGCACGGTGGCGGCCGCGGTGAGGCCGAGCGTCACGCCGATGCCGCGCGCGAGCATGCCGGCGTGGAGGCCGAAATCGCTGAAGTCGAACACGGAGGTCATCGCGATGCCTTTCGTCGTGAATGCGGGGCGGAGGCGGTGCGCATCACAGATCGGCCGGCAGTGCCGCGTGCAGCCACTTCTGCGACAACGTGTTCAGCGTGCCGTTCTTCTTTGCGCCGGCGATCGCGTCGTTGACCTTCTGCATCAGGCGCGGCTCGTTCTTGTTCAGGCCGACGTGATCGGGCGAGCTGAACAGCGAGAACTTCTGCTCCGGATCGATCGACGGATGCCGCGCGATGATCGTCGCGCCGACGTCGTTGCCGACCACCAGCAATTGCGCCTGTCCCGACAGGAACGCCGCGATCGCGCCGTTCGGGTCGTCGAAGCGCTTGATCGTCGCGCTCGGCGGCGCGACCTTGCTGACGCTCAGGTCCTCGAGCGTGCCGCGCGCGACCGCGACCGATTTGCCGGCGAGATCGGCGTTGCCCTTCACGGCCAGCGACTTCGGGCCGAACACCGCGAGGTAGTACGGTGCATACGCGCTCGAGAAGTCGATCACCTTCGCGCGTTCCGGCGTCTGTCCGACCGACAGCAGCATGTCGGTCTTGCGGTCGACGAGATAGGCCATCCGGTTGTCGCCGGTGACCTGCACGAGTTCGACTTTCGCGTTCAGCGCCCGGCCGATCAGGTTCGCCATGTCGATGTCATAGCCTTGCGGCTTCATGTCGGGTCCGATCGAGCCGAACGGCGGGTAGTCCTCGAACACGCCGATGCGCACGACGCCCGATTTCGCGATCGTATCGAGCGCGTCGGCATGCGCGAGCGGCGCGAAGGCGGCAAGGCCCGCTGCGCCGGCACAGGCGCAGAGGAGGACGGTACGGGCGAGCAGGCGCTGCACGTGACGGGTGGCTTGGGTCGTTGCGTTCATGGTGAGATCCTCGTTGCTGCGCGGGACTGCGCTGGAGAAAGGGAGGGGAGATCAGGCGCCGCGGGCGGCGATGAGCTTGCAGGCATGGGCGGGCAGTTCCGCGAGTACCGGCATGCCGACGTGCAGGTCGGGCGTCTCGCGCGGCGTCGTCGCGGCCGTCAGCGTGAAGCCCGGGCAGTCGATCGTCGCTTCGATCGACGCGCCGACGTCGCGCACGAACGAGATCGTGCCGGCCAGCGTATTCGGCGCGGCCGCCGCCGCATGGCCCGGGCGCACGCAGACGTCCTCCGGACGGATCAGCAGGCGCACGGCGGCGGCCGCGCGCGGCGTGTCCGGCGCGCGCCGGATCGCGAGCCGTTGTCCGCCCGGCAGGACGATCGCGTTTTCGCCGTCGCACGCGACCGGCAGGATGTTGCCGAGGCCGATGAAGCCGGCGACGAACTCGTTGACTGGATCGCGATAGATGTCGAGCGGCCGGCCGACCTGCTGGATCCGGCCTTGCTCCATCACGACGATCTCGTCGGCCATCGTCATCGCTTCGCGCTGGTCGTGCGTGACCATGATCGTCGTGATGCCGAGCCGTTGCTGGAGCAGCCGGATCTCGACCTGCATCGCCTCGCGCAGCTTCGCGTCGAGTGCCGACAGCGGCTCGTCGAGCAGCAGCAGGCGCGGCGACGACGCGATCGCGCGTGCGATCGCGACGCGCTGGCGTTGCCCGCCCGACAGTTGCGTGACGAGTCGGTCGGCCATGTGCGGAAGCTGGATCAGCTCCAGCAGCTCGGCGACGCGCCGTGCCTGCGCGGCCTTGGCCGTCTTGCGCAGCCGCAGCGGATACGCGATGTTCTGCGCGACCGTCATGTGCGGAAACAGCGCGAGCGACTGGAACACCATGCCGAAGTCGCGCCGGTTGGCGGGCACGTGCGTGAGGTCGCGGCCGGCGAACGTCAGGGTGCCGGAGGTCGGTGTGTCGAGACCGGCGATGATCCGCATCAGCGTGGTCTTGCCGCAGCCGGACGGACCGAGAAAGCAGACGAGCTTGCCGTCCGGCACCGACAGGTCGACGTGATCGACCGCATACGCCTGATGGAAGCGCTTCGTCACGTTCTGGAGGATGAGCTGGGTCATGAGGGTTCCTTGCACGGGCGAGGGCGAGGGCGAGGGCGAGGGCGAGGGCGAGGGCGAGGGCGAACGCGGTGCGCGCGTCAGAGCGCGACGCCCTTGTCGCCGACGAGTTTTTCGAGCATCCAGATCAGCGCGAAGTCGATCGCGACCGTGAACACGGCGAAGCAGAACACGGTCGGGTCGAGCGACGACACGGTGCGGCTGTAGAGCCAGACCGGCAGGGTCATCGTGTCGATGCTGTACAGGAAGAACGTCACCGTGAATTCGTTGAACGACACGATGAACGCGAACAGCATCCCGGCGAGGATCCCGGGCCGCATCAGCGGCAGCACGACGTCGACGAGCGCGCGGCGCGGGCTCGCGCCCATCAGGCATGCGGCTTCCTCGAAGTCGGGTCCGATCGACGCGACCGAGGCCGCGCAGTTCTTCACCGTGAACGGCAGGGTGAGGATCACGTGCGCGACGACGAGCCGCACGATGCCGAGCTCGACCGGCAGCGCGTTGAACACGATCAGCAGCGCGAGGCCGAGCATCACCAGCGGATAGACGATCGGCAACGCGACGAGCTGCTCGACGAGCGTCTTGCCGCGGAACCGGCAGCGCGACAGCGCGTAGGCCGCGGGCACCGACACGGCGGTCGCGATCAGCATCGTCGCGACCGCGACGACGAGGCTCGTCGTCAACGCGGCGCCCATCGACTGCGCGCTGCCCGCATCGGACGACACGAACGTCTGCCATGCGGCGCGATACCAGTGCAGGCTGAAATCGCGCGGCGGGAATTCGAGCGTGCCCGACGCGCCGAACGACATCGTGATCATCGTCAGGATGGGCAGCGCGGCGAGGAACAGCACGAGCGTCGCGAGCGCACCGGTCACGCGTCCGAGGCGGCCGGGCATGGGCGCGCGCAAGAGCAGGGCATTCATCGGTTCACCTCGCCGGCACGTTGCAGGGTGCGCACGAGGCGCTGGGAAACCGCCATCACGACGAGCGTCGCGCCCATCAGCACGACGCCGGATGCCGAGGCGGCGGGCCAGTTGAGCAACGGTGCGACCTGGTCGTGCACGAGCACCGCGAGCATCGGCACGCGTCGACCGCCGAGCAGCAGCGGCACCGCGAACGCGCTGGCGTTGTACGCGAACACGAGCAGCGCGCCGGAGACGAGGCCGGGCAGCGCGAGCGGCAGCGTCACGTGCCGCAGCGTCTGCCAGCGGCTCGCGCCGAGCGTCGCGGCGGCTTCGTCGTACGCGTGGGACACCGCGCGCAGCGCGCTCGACAGCGGCAGCACCGCGAGCGGGAACGCGGTCTGGATCAGCCCGAGCAGCACGCCGTGCTCGCGGTACAGCAACTGCAGCGGGCTCGCGATCACGCCGGTGGCCAGCAGTGCGCGGTTGAGCAGCCCGGCCGGGCCGAGCATCACGAGCCAGCCATAGCCTTGCAGCAGCAGGTTCACGAGCAGCGGCAACAGTACGCCGGCGAGCAGCAGCCGGCGCGCGAGCCGCGATTCGGTCCGCGCCATCGCGAGCGCCACCGGGATCGCGAGCAGCACCGCGCACACCATGCTCTGGAACGCGAGGCGCAGCGTGAGCCACAGCGAATGCATGAAGTACGGGTCCGCAAGATCGGCGTAGTTCTGCAGCGTGAAGGTCCGCCATTCGTTGCCGGACACGCCCACGCTCATCCGCAACACCGTGAGCGTCGCGGCGGCGAGCACCGCGAGGAACGCGAGGATCGGCGCGAGCAGCAGCCAGGGCGGCACGCCGGGCAGCGCGGGCCCGGCGTCGGCGCCGGCCGGTGCCGCGGCGGCCGGCCCCGCATCGCGGGAGGAGGACAGGGAGGCCATGTCGTTACGCCGAGAAGAGGCCCGTATAGCGCTTGATCCACGCGGGCTGGACGGCCGCGAGCGCCTTGTCGTCGTGCAGCACGGCCTTCTCCGCGATCTGCTGCGGCGACGGCACGAACGCGCGGCTTGCCGCGGGAATCACGGCCTTGCCGTTCACGGGGCCGTTCAGCACGTCGGCCGCCATCCGGCCCTGCACGCCCGCGTCGAGCGAATGGTTGATGAACGCGTGGATCAGGTCGAGGTCGCCCGGGTGCGCCTTCGGGATCACGGTGAACATCAGCTGCGTCGCGAAGCCTTCCTTCATCCCGTACGTCACGCCCATCTTGTAGTCCGGCTTGCGGATCTGGTCCGGGAAGAACGCGGGGGAATAGATGCCGCCGATGTCGAGCGAGCCGGTGCGGAACAGGTCGGCGACCTGGTTCGGGTTTTCGCCGAGGGTCATCACGCGATCCTTCAGTTGCGCGAGCTTGCTGAATCCCGGATCGATGTTCTGTTGCGAACCGCCGGCCAGCTTCGCCGCGATGATCGCGAGGTCGACAGCTTCGGCCCACTCGGGCGGCGGCAGGAACAGGCGGCCCGCATACTTCGGATCCCACAGCGCCTCGTAGCTCGACGGGGCGCTTTTGACGGTCGCCGTGTTATAGATCAGCCCGTCCGACCACAGCAGGTAGCCGATGCCGAAGCCGTTCGCGCCCGTGCGGTATGGCGGCGCGACGTCCTTCAGGTTCGGCAGGCGGTTCAGGTCGGGCTTCGCGAGCAGGCCCGCATCGGCGAGACCGGCCGCGCCGACGCCGGCGAGCGTGATGACGTCGTAGGTCGGCCGCTCGCCCGCGGCCTTGACCTTCGCGACCATCCCCGAGGTGCCGTCCGCCCGATCGGCGATCACGCGTGCGCCGGTCTGCTTGCTGAAGGTTTCCGCGATGTTGCGCAGCGCGGCCGCGCCGGTATCGTCAGACCACGTGAGCAGGCGCAGCGTCTTGCCCGCGAAGCGGTTCGACTGTGCCTTCGCAGTACTGATGAACGGCATCGGAAGGGCGGATGCGGCGAGTGCCGTGCCGAGGGTCTTGATCACCTGCCTTCTTCCCGCCTTGAAGTGTTGCATGGCCGTCTCCTGATGAACGATGCCGTGTGGTTCGATGCCGGTCGCCGAGCTGCGGCGCGGGGTGTGGATGAACTGTAGGGAGGTCAAATTTCCGCAACAAACGAAATATCCGCATGCGCGGCATGACATAAACGCATGGGCCGTCGGCCTCAGCGGGCCGGCATCATGACCTGCTTGATCTCCTGGAACGCAGCCAGTCCGAACGGTCCGAGCTCGCGTCCGATGCTGCTGCGCTTGTAGCCGCCCCATGAAGTTTGCGGATAGATCAGTTGCGGCGTGTTGATCCACACGACGCCCGCCTCGAGCGCGTCGGCGACCCGCTTGCCGCGTGCCGCGTCGCGCGTGACGACGGTGGCGACGAGCCCGTATTCGGTATCGTTGGCGGCGGCGATCGCATCGTCCTCGGTGTCGAACGTGCGGACGCACAGCACCGGTCCGAAAATCTCGTCACGCCATAGCGCGCAGTCTGCCGGCACGTCGGCGAACAGCGCCGGCCGGATGAAATAGCCGGGGCCGTCGAGCGCGTTGCCGCCCGTCACGAGCCGTGCGCCGTCGGCCTGGCCTTGCGCGACGTGACGCTGCACGCGTTCGTATTGCGCGCGATTCGTCAGCGGCCCCATCTGCACGCCGGGCGCGAACGGCGGGCCGACGACGGTCGCGTCGATTCGCCGCGCGACGCGCGCGATCAGGTCGTCGGCGAGCGGGGCGGCGACGAGCACGCGCGAGGTCGCCGAACACATCTGCCCGGCGTTGAACAGGCCGCCGCCCGCGATGAGCTCGACCGCGTGATCGAGGTCGGCGTCGTCGAACACGACGATCGACGACTTGCCGCCGAGTTCGAGGCCGACACCCTTGATCGTGTCCGCGGCCGTCTTCATGACCTGGGCGCCGACCGCGGTGCTGCCGGTAAACGACACCTTCGCGACGAGCGGATGCGCGCACAGCCGGGCGCCGACGTCGTGGCCGGTGCCGGTCACGACGTTCAGCACGCCGGGCGGCAGGCCGGCTTCGGCCGCGATCGCGACGAGTTCGAGCTCGGGCAGCGGCGTGATCTCGGACGGCTTCAGCACGACGGTGCAGCCGGCCGCGAGCGCGGGCGCGAGCTTCCACGCGGTCGTCACCATCGGGAAATTCCACGGCACGATCAGCGCGGCGACGCCGGCCGGTTCGCGCCGGATCCACGCGCGATGGTCGTCGCCGGGCAGCGCGATCTCGGTTTCGCCGTCCGTGTCGAGGCGCTCCGCGAGGCTCGCGTAGTAGTCGAAGGTGGCGATCACGTCCGCGACGTCGATCCCGGCTTCGGCGAACGGCTTGCCGTTGTTGAGCGACTGCAGTGTGGCGAGCCGCGTGCGACGTGCGTCGACGCCGCGCGAAATCGCGCGGAGCAGGGCCGCGCGCGTGGCGCCCGTCGTGCGTTTCCAGCCGGGAAACGCACGCGATGCGGCTTGCACGGCGCGTTCGACGTCAGCCTCGCCGCCTGCGCTGACGTCGGCGAGGACGGCTTCCGTCGACGGATCGACGACGGGCAACGTCGCGCCGTCGAAGCTCGTGCGCCACATACCGTCGATGAAATGGCGCGTGTGCAGCGGTGGATCGAACGCGAGATCGGGTGCCGTGCTCATCGCTGCACCTGACCGAACCAGGTTGCCTCGTCGATTTCGATCACGGTCGGAATCGCGCGCGCCGCGGCGTCGCGCAGCGCGGCGGCCAGCGCACCGGGTGTCGCGGCCGCGTGCGCCGCGCAGCCGAAGCCGCGTGCGAGCGCCTGGAAATCGGGTGTATACGGATCGACGCCGACCGGCGTGATGTCGCGCGCAACCATGTACTTGCGGATCTCGCCATAGCCGCGGTTGTTCCAGACGATCACGATCACCGGCAGGCGGGCCTCGACCGCGCTCGCGAGCTCCGGCAACGTGAACTGCAGGCCGCCGTCGCCGATCAGGCACACGACCGGGCGCACAGGCGCGGCAAGCTTTGCACCGATCGCGGCGGGCAGCCCGTAGCCGAGCGTGCCGTAGCCGGTCGACGAGTTGAACCAGCTGCGCGGCGCCGGCGCATCGTGGGTGAAATTGCCGACGTAGACGGGGCTCGTCGAATCGCCGGCGATGATCGCACCGGGCAGCGTTGCGACGATCGTGTCGATCAGCAGCGCCTGCGCGCGCGCGGCGCCGTCGTGGCCGGACGCGATCGCGGCGCGCACGGCCGCCACCCGCGGCGCGCCCCAGCCGGCCTCGGGTGTCGGTGCCGGCCGTTCATGCAGGCGGGTCGACAGCGCGCCGAGCGCCAGCCGCGAATCGCCGGCGATGGCGATCTCCGCGCGGGCGTTGCGCATCAGCTGTTGCGCATCGATGTCGATGCGGATCAGCCGGCCGTCGATCGCGAAGCCGCCGTCGAACGTGACGTCGTAATCGGTTTCGCCAAGCTCGGTGCCGACGGCGAGCACCACGTCGGCATCGCGGATCGCCGCCCGGGTGGCCGGCAGCGACTGCGTCGAGCCGATCAGCAACGGGTGGCCGGCAGGCAGCAGGCCCTTCGCGTTGATCGTCAGCGCGACAGGCGCGTGCAGGCGTTCGGCGAGTTCGCGCAACTCCGCGGCCGCGTGGATGGCGCCGCCGCCTGCCAGGATCAGCGGGCGGCGCGCGTGCGCGAGCAGGTCGGCGGCTGCCGCGAGCGCGTGCGCATCCGGCGCGGGGCGTGCGGGCGGCACGAGCGCGGCGGCGGACAGCGCGGGCGCCGGCATCACGATCACGTCGAGCGGAATCTCGATATGCACGGGCCGCGGCCGCGCGCTGGCGAAGACCGCGAATGCGCGTGCGAGGACCTGCGGCAGGTCGGCCGCGTCGAGCAGCGTGTGCGAGAACGCGGTGAGTCCCGCGAACACGTCGCGCTGCGACGGCAGCTCGTGCAGGCGCCCGTCGCCGCTGCCGAGCTCGCGTCGTGCATTGACGCTCGAGATCACCAGCATCGGGATCGAATCCGCGTAGGCCTGTGCCATCGCGGTCGCGATATTGGTCATGCCCGGCCCGGTGATGATGAAGCAGACGCCCGGCCGGCCCGTGACGCGTGCGTAGCCGTCCGCCATGAAGCCGGCCCCCTGCTCGTGGCGCGGCGTCACATGGCGGATCGACGATGCGGCGAGGCCGCGATAGAGCTCGACGGTATGCACGCCGGGAATGCCGAACACGCATTCGACACCCTGGCGTTCGAGGAGGTCGACGAGCGCTTCGCCACAGGTGCGGGGGCGGGCATGGCAGGGTGCCGCCGTGGCCTTGCGGACCCCGGCGATGGAGGAGACGGTGGCTGGATGGTTCATGGATCGTGGTGTGCCGATTGGGAGGGTGAGTGGCCCGTACCGCGAACGAGGGGGCCATGACGCGGATTGTCGGCGTCGACCCGGGGCGCCAACAATCGATTAGTTTTCATGCGCGGCATGAGCGGCCTGCATGACCGGAATCGATGCGCGGCGAGGCGGATGCCGGTGTTCGTGCAAGCCGGTTCGACACGCCCGTTCTTGCGCGCCGAGCAGCGGACCCTCCCGATCGAATTCAGGATTTGTCTAGTCATCCTTGCGATTGGATCGTCTGCTCTGCACCAAGTGCGTGCCTGAATTCACCGCGACGAGGCACGCCGGAGCCCTGAAATTAGGGGATTTCCCGCGTTTACCCGGTTTTTTTTGATCGATGCTTGTCTCGCCGTTTTTCTTCTTGCATGCTTGTATAGACAAATTCCTGAGGCGGCTTGCTGGCACCGAAGGGATGACGAACTTCAACGCAAGGAGAAATCTCGTGAACGGCAAGCGCATCAACTGGGCAATCAGGACGATCGGCATCATCGCGGCGGCGGCGGCAACGCTTGCCGCACCGGCGCAGGCAAAGGAATGGAAGACGGTGACGGTCGCGCTCGAAGGCGGCTATGCACCGTGGAACCTCACGCTGCCGGGCGGCAAGCTCGGCGGTTTCGAGCCGGAGCTGCTCGCCAACGTGTGCGAACGCATCAAGGTGCAGTGCAACATGGTGGCGCAGGACTGGGACGGCATGATTCCGGGCCTTCAAGCCGGCAAGTTCGATGTCCTGATGGATGCGATCTCGATCACGCCGGAGCGCGAGAAGATCCTGCTGTTCTCGCGCCCGTATGCGGCCACGCCGGCGACCTTCGCCGTCACCGATACGAAGATCCTGCCGAAGACCGCGCCGGGCGCGCCGATCGTCAAGCTGACCGGCGACGCGAATGCCGACAAGCCGACCGTCGACACGCTGCGCAAGCAGCTGAAGGGCAAGACGATCGGCATCCAGTCGGGCACCGTCTATACGAAGTTCATCAACGACAGCTTCAAGGACATCGCGTCGATCCGCGTGTACAAGACCTCGCCGGAGCGCGATCTCGACCTCGTCGCGGGCCGCATCGACGCGTCGTTCGACGACGTCACGTACTACGCGGCGAACAACGCGAAGAAGGACAACGCATCGATCGTGCTCGCGGGCCCGAAGCTCGGCGGACCGATCTGGGGCCCGGGTGAAGGGCTGGCGTTCCGCAAGCAGGATGCCGACCTGAAGACGAAGTTCGATACGGCGATCGGCGCCGCGCTCGCGGACGGCACCGTGAAGAAACTGGCCGACAAGTGGTTCAAGACCGACGTCACGCCGTAAGCGCGTAACCGGCCGCCGCCGCGCAAGCGGCTCGCACGACGCGCGGCGGCACGCATCCTGCGGATTCATTCAACGCTTGCCGGGAGGCACGCATGGCGATTCTTGAAATGCTCGGCTTCGGAACCGAGGGCTGGGGCGGCGTGCTGTTGCTCGCGGCGCTGATGACGGTCGCGCTGACGCTCGCCGCGCTCGCGGTCGGCGCCGTGATCGGCGCGGCGATCGCGGCGGCGAAGCTGTCGCGCCACCGCGGTGCCCGCCTGCTCGGCGACCTGTACACGACGGTGTTTCGCGGCGTGCCCGAACTGCTCGTCATCTACCTGTTCTATTTCGGCGGCTCGACGCTCGTCACGACCGTCGGCCAGTGGTTCGGCGCGGAAGGCTTCATCGGCGTGCCGCCGTTCGTGATCGGCGCGCTCGCGGTGGGGATGATCTCCGGCGCGTACCAGGCCGAGGTGTATCGCGCGGCCGTGCTCGCGGTATCGAAGGGCGAGCTCGAGGCGGCGCGCTCGATCGGCATGCCGCGCAGCATGGTCCTGCGCCGCATCCTGGTCCCGCAGGTGCTGCGTTTCGCGCTGCCCGGCATCGGCAACGTATGGCAGCTGAGCCTGAAGGATTCGGCGCTGATCTCGGTCACCGGGCTCGCCGAGCTGCTGCGCACGAGCCAGATCGCGGCGAACTCGACGCATCAGTACTTCGTGTTCTTCGTCGCGGGCGGCGCGCTCTACCTGGTCATGACGGGCCTGTCGAACCGCGTGTTCAACCGGGCCGAAGCAATCGTCGGCCGCTCGTTCCGCCGCAATTTCGCGCGCAACTGACGGAGAGCACGCATGTCATTCGATTTCGACTTCCTCCTCGACACGCTGCGCCAGCTGCTCACGGCCGTGCCGACCACGCTGGGCCTGTTCTTCGCGTCGCTCGCGCTCGGCGGCCTGCTGTCGCTCGTGATCGTCACGATGCGCGTGTCGCCGCACTGGCTGCCGAACCGTTGCGCGCGTGCCTACATCCTCGTGTTTCGCGGCTCGCCGCTGCTGATCCAGATGTTTCTCGTGTACTACGGGCTCGGCCAGTTCGGCGTGATCCGCGAAAGCTTCATGTGGCCGCTGCTGCGCGAGCCGTACGTCTGCGCGGTGCTGTCGCTCGCGCTGTGCACGGCGGGCTATACGGCCGAGATCGTGCGCGGCGGGCTGATGGCCGTGCCGGTCGGGCAGATCGAGGCCGGTTATTCGATCGGCCTGTCGGGCTTCGCGCTGCTGCGCCGCGTGATCGGCCCGATCGCATTGCGCCAGTGCCTGCCCGCGTATTCGACCGAAGCCGTGCTGCTGGTCAAGTCGACCGCGCTCGCCAGCCTCGTGACCGTGTGGGAGGTGACGGGCGTCGCGCAGCAGATCATCCAGCAGACCTACCGCACGACCGAGGTGTTCGTGTGCGCGGCCCTCATTTATCTCGGCCTGAACTTCATCGTCGTGCGCCTGCTCGGCGCGCTCGAATGGCGGCTTTCCGGCCACCTGCGTGCGCCCAAGCCATCCGGTGCACCCGCCGCGGCGACACGCAATTCCCGGCGCGTGGCGTCCTGAGCGTCCCCGTCCTTTCCAGGAGAATCCGATGAACACCGCTGCTCCCGTTGCGCTGTCGGTCAAGAACATCCACAAGTCGTTCGGCGATCACCACGTGCTGAAGGGCATCTCGCTCGACGCGCACGAGGGCGACGTCATTTCGATCCTCGGCGCGAGCGGCTCGGGCAAGAGCACCTTCCTGCGCTGCCTGAACCTGCTCGAAACGCCCGACGACGGCTCCGTCGCGCTTGCCGGCGAGGAACTGAAGATGAAGCGCGCCCGCGACGGCAAGCTGCAGCCGGGCGACCGTCGGCAGGTCGATCGCATCCGCTCGCAGCTCGGGATGGTGTTCCAGAACTTCAACCTGTGGTCGCACATGACCGTGCTGGACAATCTCGTCGAAGGGCCGCTGCGCGTGCTGAAGCGCAGCCGCGCGGAAGCGGTCGAGGAAGCCGAGGCGCTGCTCGCGCGCGTCGGCCTCGCGGACAAGCGCGGCTACTATCCGGCGCACCTGTCGGGCGGCCAGCAGCAGCGCGTCGCGATCGCCCGCGCGCTCGCAATGCATCCGAAGGTGATGCTGTTCGACGAACCGACGTCGGCGCTCGACCCGGAGCTGGTCGGCGAAGTGCTGCGCGTGATGCGCTCGCTCGCGGAGGAAGGGCGCACCATGCTGGTCGTCACGCACGAAATGGGCTTCGCGCGGCACGTGTCGAATCGCGTGATGTTCCTGCATCAGGGCGAGGTCGATTCGGACGGGCCGCCCGACGCGCTGTTCGGCGGCCAGTGTTCCGAGCGCTTCCGCCAGTTCGTGTCGAGCCATCACGACCGCGCCGCGAACTGAGGACGTCATGACCGTATTCCGTTCTGCACGGCCGCTCGACTGGCGGCAGATTGCGGCCGTCGCGGCCGGCGAACCGCTGGGGTTGACCGACGCCGCGCGCGGTCGGATCGCCGCGGCGCGCGGGCTCGTCGACGAGATCGTCGCGCGCGGGATTCGCGCCTATGGCGTCAATACCGGCGTCGGTGCGCTGTGCGACGTGATCGTGTCGCCGGCACAGCAGAGCACGCTGTCGCGCAACATCCTGATGAGCCACGCGGTCGGCGTGGGCATGCCGCTCGGCGCGGCGGAAACGCGCGCGATCATCGCGGCCGCGATCAACAACTTTGCGCACGGGCATTCGGGCGTGCATGCCGATGTCGTCGAACAGCTCGTCGCGCTGCTCGAACACGATTGCCTGCCGGAGGTGCCGGCGCACGGTTCGGTCGGCTACCTGACCCACATGGCGCACGTCGCGCTCGTGTGCATCGGGCACGGTCATGCGCGCCATCGCGGCGAGCGCGTGCGCGGCGACGAGGCACTGCGCCGCATCGGCCGCGAACCGCTCGCGCTCGGTGCGAAGGAAGGCTTGAGCCTGGTCAACGGCACGCCGTGCGTCACGGGGCTCGCCGCGCTCGCGCTGGCGCGCGCGGAGCGGCTGCTCGACTGGGCCGACTGGATCGCGGCAGCGAGCTTCGAGAATCTGGGCGGGCAGCTCGCCGCGTTCGACCCGGCGTCGCTCGCGCTGCGGATCTCGCCCGGCATCGCGCATGTCGGCGCGCGCCTGCGGGCGATGCTCGCCGGCAGCCCGATGCTCGCCGCGGCGAGCGGGCGGCATACGCAGGATCCGCTCAGCCTGCGCACGATCCCGCATGTGCACGGCGCGGCGCGCGACGTGTTCGCGGTGACGGCGGAAGTCGTCGACCGCGAACTCGCGTCCGTCACCGACAATCCGATCGTCGCCGGTACGCGCGACGCACCGGTCGTGCATTCGCAGGCGCATGCGGTCGGCGCGGGCATCGCGCTGGCGATGGACAGCCTCGCGGCCGCGATGGCGCAGGTGGCGGCGATCGCCGAGCGGCGTCTGGACCGTCTCGTCAATCCGCTGGTGAGCGGGCTGCCGGCGTTTCTCGCGGCGCCCGGCGGCACGTGTTCGGGGTTCATGATCGCGCAGTACACGGCGGTCGCGCTGGTCGCGCAGAATCAGCGGCTCGCGGCGCCGGCGAGCCTCGACGGCGGCATTACGTCGGGGCTGCAGGAAGATCACCTGTGTCACGCGACGCCTGCCGCGCTGAAGGCGCTCGACATCATCGAGAATACGACGCGCGTGCTCGCGATCGAGCTGCTGGCCGCGGCGCAGGCGTACGATTTGCAGGCGCGCGAAACAGGGCGGGCGGGGCGCGCCGCGTCGACCGATGCGCTGTGGCGACAGGTGCGCGAACGCGTGCCGCCGTATCACGACGACCGGCCGCTTGCCGACGACATCGCGATCGCGGCCGGGATCGTCGCGGGCGAGCCACCGTCCGTGCTGTAGCGGCGCATCCAACCTTCATTCGGTCGAGGGCGCATGAACGAAACGGAACGATACACACCGGCGCGTCGGGCGGGCACATCGGGCGACGCCGTGCCGGCACGCGTGCTGCCGGCGTACCAGCAGATCAAGCGCTACGTCGTCGAGCGGATCGCGAAGGGCGACTGGAAGCCAGGCGGCGCGATTCCGACCGAGGCCGAGCTGGTCAAGGAATTCGGCGTGGCCCGGATGACGGTGTCGCGTGCGCTGCGCGAGCTGACGGCCGAGCGCGTGCTGACGCGCATCCAGGGCGCCGGCACGTTCGTCGAGCGCCGCCATTACGAATCGACGGTGCTCGAAATCCGCAACATCGCGGACGAGATCGCGGAGCGCGGCCATCGGCACAGTGCACGCGTGCTGCTGATCGAGCGCAGCGTCGACCCGGAAGCGATCGATGCGCTCGGGCTGCGTGCCGGGCCCGTGTTTCATTCACGCATCGTGCATTACGAGGAAGACGAGCCGATCCAGTTCGAGGATCGCTACGTCAACCCGGCCTTGTTTCCCGACTACCTGGAGCAGGATTTCACGATCGAGACGCCGAATCACTACATGGTGCGATTGGCGCCGATCCAGCGCGCGGAGTTTCGCATCTACGCGGAGAAGCCGAATGCGCAGGTGCGTCGGCATCTCGTGATGGAGATCGGCGAACCGTGTCTGGTGTTGAGGCGCCGCACGTGGGTCGGCGAGCACGTCGCCACGTCCGTCAGGCTGTGGCATCCGGCGTCGCGGTTTCATCTGGCGGGGAAGATGTAGGACCTGCGTTGAGCCGCTGGTTCTCGCCGAGGAGGTGCTTCAGTACGCGGACCTGACGCGATGCCAGGCCCGCGTGCTGCTGCTTCCTTCGGTAATGCGTCTGTCCGGATATCCGCGGTTGCCGAACCGGATCAGCCACCGGCAGGCCCGGCTCGCCCGGCGAGCGAGCCCGCTGCGGTTAGTGCAGTTCGCCGAAGCGCGGATCGATATACGCGTCGACGTCCTGCGACTGCTTGTACACGGCGTTACGCACGTTGAACGCATTCGCGTTGCGCGTCGAGCCATAGATCGAGTCGAGTCCGTCACCCTTGCGGAACGCACGCTGCGCGGCAGGCTCGTCGAGGAGGTGCGTGCCCTTCAGCAGCGGAAGGTACTGCTCCGGCGCGAGCCCGACGCGCGCGGACATGATCCTGACCGCGTCGGCCTGCGTCTTCGGGTCGTTGATGTAAGCGACGCAGCGATACCAGACCTTGACGACCTTCGCCCAGTCGGCCCGGCGCGCGGCGAGGCTCGCCGGCGCGACCGTGATCGCATCGTAGATCAGCCCCGGCGCATCCGCCGACGTGAAGATCGCCCGTGCGCCCGGTGCGCGCTTCAACGCCTCGCCCGCGTTCGGCTGCCAGGCGGCCACCGCGGCGATGTCGGCCGACGAACCGAGCACCTGCGGCAGTTCGTTGGTTTTCGCATTCACGAGCGTGACGTCGCTGTTCTTGAGCCCGTGCTTCCGGAGCGCGGTTTCGAGCAGCAGGTGATCGACCAGGCCGAGTTCGACGCCGACCTTCTTGCCCTTCAGCGCCTCGACGGTGCGCAGCGGCGGCTTCGCGACGATCATGTCGTTGCCGGCCGAATAGTCGGTCAGCAGGATCATGACGTTCTTCGCGCCGGCCGCGCCGGTGACGAGCGCATCGCCGTTGGTCGCCGCGACCGCGTCGAGCTTGCCTGCGGAAAACGCGTCGAGCGATGCCGAATAATCGAACCATTCGAAATCGACGTCGACGCCGGCTTCCTTGAACCAGCCCTTGTCGAGCGCGACCTGGAACGCGACCCAGCCCGGCCAGTCGCTGTAACCGATCTTCAGTGGCGCGGCCGCCTGCGCGGCGGGCGCCACCAATAGCGCGGCCGCCGTGACGGCGGCCCCCAATGCGTGACGGACGGAACGGAGGGACGGCAGGCGGCGGAACGCCAGGGCGGGACGGGTCATCGTTGTTCTCCAGGAGACCGGGATCGGGATCGTCGATTCGGACCGTGCCTGTGCGCGGTCCGGCCGCGTGGCCGGTTCCTGCGGATGCGGAACGTACGAAGCGGCCACGGAGAGGCGCGACGGCCGTTGCCATCGCCAATCTCCCGGGCTTTTGTCCCGCCGTGTAGCGCGCGTGCATCCGGTCTTGCGATCGGACGCACCCGCGCCGGGCTGCTCTCGGACCAGACGTTCGATGAACCGGAACCCTAGCACCCCTAAGATGCGACGCCGCCGCACCTCTCGGCGTCATGCCGAGCGAGAAGCGTGCCAATGGCATGCGGCAATGCGATTCAACGGCGGCGTACGGCGCGCTGAAGTTCGATGAAGCGGGCAGAGAACAGCGCGCTCAATACACGCCGGAGCAGGTCGAGCTTGTTCATGAAGGGTGAGGTATCGAGTGACGGTGCATCCGTCCAGCAATGCCCATGCCATCGCGGATCGTGCGGTGCGCGTGCGTGCGATGCGCACTGCGCCGGTGCGCGATCGCGTGCGCATGGTGCGTCGCACGCCCGCTGCGAGGGCAGGCGTCTGCCGCCGATTCGTGGATGCCGCGCCGTCATCGAGCCGCCGTGCCACGTCGTGCGGTCTTTGCGCGGCGGCTGGCACGCAACTCGCTTAATCGACGCTCGAGAGGTGCGAAGCAATTTGCATCATCTTCAGGATCGCTAGGGTTCCGGTCGTGCGGCGTTTGCGCCGCGCGATGACTGGTCCGAGAGCAATCCGGTCTTGCCTTCGCCTCGATTCGAGGAAACGGCGAGGCTCCACGGAGGGATAAAAGCCCGGGAGGTCGCGATGTCGTTCGGTCGCCCTCTCACGCCTTTTGTCCAACCGACCACGGAGCCGCCATGTCGCCGAGCCCCCAAGCCGTCCCCGTCCTTGTTCCGCCGCCACACGCCGTGTGGGAAACGCTGATTCCCGCAGGAACCCACTGGTCCGGCATCCTGCGCCGCGGTCTCGCGCTGCGCATCGTCGATGTCGACGGCGGCGCGAACCTGTCCGCCGTCTTTCATCGCCAGGAAGATCCGCTCGAACGCTACAACATGGCCGATACGCTTAAGGCGCAGCACACCGCGCATCTCACGCGCGGCCATGCGCTGTACACCGACATGGGGCGCGTGATCGCGTCGATCACGGCCGACACGCTCGGCTGGCACGACCCGCTCGGCGGCGTCGGCGATGCGCGGTTGTTCGCGCACAAGTACGGCACCACGTCGTACCAGGCCGATCGCAACGCGATGATCCGCAACGGCCGCGACAGCCTCGTGCTCGAGCTCGCGAAATACGGACTGTCGGCGCGCGATCTCGCCGCGAACGTCAACTTCTTCAGCCGGCTCGACGCGCGCGACGACGGCGCGCTCGATTTCGTCGCCGGACATTCGCCGGCCGGCAGCGCGCTCGACCTGCGCTTCGAGATGAACACGCTCGCGGCGTTCTCGACCGCGCCGCATCCGCTCGATCCGCGTGCGGACTACGCACCGAAGCCCGTGAGGCTGATCGCGTACCGCGCGTATCCGGCGGACGGCGCCGCGCCCGAGGACGACCCGTGCCGGCGCGCGTGCGCCGAGAACACGCGCGGCTTCGCCAACACCGACCGTCTGTTCGCGTAAGGAGCCGGACCATGCCGATCATCGAAAGCCGTCTCGACCCGCGCGACGCGATCCACGACACCACGCTGAACGCGGGCGAACCGTGGCTGCACGACCTGAAGCGCGGACAGGTCTTCCGCATCCTCGACCTGGAGGGCAACCAGGCCGTCGACACGTTGTTCTACCGGTCCGACGACACCGAGGAGCGCTACAGCGCGCAGGACACGATTCGCGCGCAGCGCAACCTGTACCTGAGCGCGGGCAGCGTGCTGCTGTCCAGCCGGGGCAACCCGATGGTGACGATCGTCGCGGACACCTGCGGCCGCCACGACACGCTCGGTGGCGCGTGCGCGGCCGAGAGCAACGCCGTGCGCTATGCGCTCGACAAGCGCTACATGCACAACTGCCGCGACAGCTTCCTCAACGCGATCGCGCACTGCACGTGCGGCGCGGGCGTGCGGCTCGGCAAGCGCGACCTCGTCGGCAACGTCAACTTCTTCATGAACGTGCCCGTCACGCCGCTCGGCGGGCTCACGTTCGAGGACGGCATTTCCGCGCCCGGCAAGTACGTCGAGATGCGGGCGGAGATGGACGTCACGGTGCTGATCTCGAACTGCCCGCAACTCAACAATCCGTGCAACGGCTACAACCCGACGCCCGTGCGCCTCACGGTTTGGGAGGCTGAATGAACTACCCCCACGCTCACTATCGTTCGCTGCCCCCCAAGGGGGCGGTTGCCTCCCTTGGGGCGGCCCGGCGGGAGGCAACATGAGATTCGCCAAGGTCCTCGTCGCGAACCGCGGCGAAATCGCGTGCCGCGTGATCCGCACGCTGAAGCGGCTCGGCATCGCGTCGGTCGCGATCCATTCGGATGCCGATCGCGACGCGCGTCACGTGGCGCTCGCCGACGAAGCCGTGCGTGTCGGGCCCGCGCCGGCGGCCGACAGCTACCTGAACGTCGCGGCGATCCTCGCCGCCGCGCGCGAGACCGGCGCGCAGGCCGTGCATCCCGGCTACGGTTTCCTGTCCGAGCATGCCGGTTTCGCCGATGCATGCGAAGCGGCGGGACTGCGTTTCATCGGGCCGCGCGGCGATCACATGCGCGCGTTCGGCCTCAAGCACACCGCGCGCGCGCTCGCCGCCGCGCAGGGCGTCGCGCTGCTGCCGGGCACGGGCCTGCTCGACGACGTGGCGATGGCGCTTGCCGAAGCCGGCGCAATCGGTTATCCGGTGATGCTGAAAAGCACCGCCGGCGGCGGCGGGATCGGCATGTCGCTGTGCCGCGATGCCGCGCAGCTCGAGGCGGCCTTCGAATCCGTCGTGCGGCTCGGCAACGCGAACTTCGCGCATGCGGGCGTCTATCTCGAGAAGTTCGTCGAACACGCGCGGCACATCGAAGTGCAGATCTTCGGCGACGGCCGGGGCGGTGCGATCGCGCTCGGCGAACGCGACTGCTCCGTGCAGCGCCGCAACCAGAAGGTGATCGAGGAGACGCCCGCGCCGGACCTGAGCGGCGCCGAGCGCGACGCGCTGCACGCGAGCGCGGTGCGGCTCGCCCGCGCGGTCGGCTACGCGTCGGCCGGCACGGTCGAATTCGTGTTCGACACGCACGCGCGGCGGTTCTATTTCCTCGAGGTGAATACGCGCCTGCAGGTCGAACATTGCGTGACCGAAGCGGTGACGGGTGTCGATCTCGTGGAATGGATGATCCTGCAGGCGGAAGGCGACCTGCCGCCGCTCGACACGCTCGCCGTTGCGCCGCGCGGCGCGAGCATCCAGGTGCGGCTCTATGCGGAGGATCCGCACAAGCAGTTCCTGCCGAGCGCGGGCTTGCTCACGCACGTCGCGTTTCCGGACCACGTGCGTGTCGACGGCTGGATCGATGCGGGCACCGAGATCAGCGCGCATTACGATCCGTTGCTCGCGAAGCTGATCGTGCGCGGCGATACGCGGCGCGACGCGCTGGCCGCATTGCAGGCCGCGCTGGCGCATACCGAACTGTACGGGATCGAGACCAACCTCGACTACCTGCGTGCCGTGGTCGGCTCGGATACGTTCGCGCGCGGCGCGCCGACGACGGCATTCCTGTCGCGCTTCGCGTTCGCGCCGGACACGATCGACGTGCTCGACGGCGGCGTGCAGACCACCGTGCAGCAGGCCCCCGGGCGCGTCGGCTACTGGAGCGTCGGCGTGCCGCCGTCCGGGCCGATGGACGATCGCGCGTTCGACCTCGCGAACGCGCTGCTCGGCAACGCGCGCGACGCGGCCGGGCTGGAATTCACGATGGTCGGCGCGACGCTGCGCTTCAACACGGCGACGCTGTTCGTGCTCGGCGGCGCGCCGCTCGCGGCCACGCTCGACGGCGCGCCCGCGCCGTTCTGGCAGGTGCTGCGCGCACGGCCGGGCACGGTGCTGAAGCTCGGCGGCGTGACGGGCGCGGGTGTGCGCGCATGCCTGGCCGTGAAAGGCGGGCTGCAGGTGCCCGACTATCTCGGCAGCAAGGCGACCTTCACGCTCGGCCAGTTCGGCGGCCACGCGGGGCGCGCGCTGCGCAAGGGCGACGTGCTGCATCTGCACGCGGACGCGGGGCGTGGCGACGCGGGCACGACGCTGGCCGCGGCCGACATCCCCGCGCTGACGCATGCGTGGACGCTCGGCGTGCTCGACGGTCCGCACGGCGCGCCGGATTTCTTCACGCCCGACGACATCGCGATGCTCTACGGCACGCAGTGGACAGTCCATTACAACTCCAGCCGCACCGGCGTGCGGCTGATCGGCCCGAAGCCGCAATGGGCGCGCGTGGACGGCGGCGAGGCAGGCCTGCATCCGTCGAACATCCACGACAACGCGTATGCGATCGGTGCGGTCGATTTCACCGGCGACATGCCGGTGATCCTGGGCCCCGACGGTCCGAGCCTCGGCGGTTTCGTCTGTCCGGTGACGGTCGTGCGCGACGAGTGGTGGAAGCTCGGGCAGTTGCGCCCGGGCGATACCGTGCAGTTCGTGCGCGCCCGCGTGTCGCCCGCGCATGCCGCCGCGGTCGTGCCTGCGGCACCCGCCGGCGCGCCGGACGATTGCGTACTGGATCGCGACCCGTCGGCCGGCGGCGGCTTCGGCGTGGTCTACCGGCGCTCGGGCGATCGCAACGTGCTGGTCGAATACGGGCCGCTCGTGCTCGACCTCAACCTGCGCTTTCGCGTGCACGCGCTGATGTGCTGGCTTGACGCGCACCGGCTGCCCGGCATGCTCGACCTGACGCCGGGGATTCGCTCCCTGCAGGTGCAGTTCGACGCGCGGACGTTGCCGCTTGCCGCGCTGCTCGCGCATCTGCAGGCCGCCGAGCGCGAACTGCCCGACGTGGCCGACATGCGCGTGCAGAACCGCATCGTGCATCTGCCGCTGTCGTGGGACGACCCGTCGACGCGCATCGCGATCGAGCGCTACATGCAGTCGGTGCGGCCCGACGCGCCGTGGTGCCCGAGCAATATCGAGTTCATCCGGCGCATCAACGGCCTGGCGAGCATCGACGACGTCAAGCGCATCGTGTTCGACGCGCGCTATCTGGTGATGGGGCTCGGCGACGTCTACCTCGGTGCGCCGGTCGCGACGCCGATCGATCCGCGGCATCGGCTCGTGACGACGAAGTACAACCCCGCGCGCACCTGGACGCCGGAGAACGCGGTCGGCATCGGCGGCGCGTATCTGTGCGTGTACGGGATGGAAGGGCCCGGCGGCTACCAGTTCGTCGGCCGTACCGTGCAGATGTGGAACCGCCACCGCACCTCGCGCGAATTCGAGGCCGGCAAACCCTGGCTGCTGCGCTTCTTCGACGAGATCCGTTTTTACGAAGTCAGCGAGGCCGAGCTGACCGCGCTGCGCGCGGATTTCATCGCGGGCCGTGCTGCGCTGAAGATCGAGGAATCCGTGTTCGATCTGGGTGCATACAACCGTTTCCTGCGCGACGAGGCGGATTCGATCGCGACGTTCAAGGCCGCGCAGCAAACCGCGTTCGAAGCCGAGCGCGAGCGATGGCGGGTGGCCGGGCAGGCGGAATACGTCGGTGAAGCGGAGCAGGGCGACGCGCCGGCGGCACCGGCAGCGGGTGCGCTCGACGACACGCGGCGGGCGATTGCCGCGGACGTGTCGGGCAGCGTGTGGAAGGTGCTGGTCGAAGCCGGCGAGCGCGTGACCGAGGGGCAGGTCGTCGCGATCGTCGAGTCGATGAAGATGGAGGTGGCTGTGACGGCAATGGAACACGGCACGATCGAGATGATCGATTGCGCGCAGGGCGCGGCGGTGGTGGCCGGCCAGCGGCTGATGGTGATGAAGGCCGGCGCTGCCGAGGAGGTCGCATGAGCACGACGGAACGCTCGATCCTGCCCGGGCTGCGCTCGCTTGCCGCGCTGCGCGCGCGCTATGAAGCGGGCGACCTGACGCCGCATGCGCTCGTCGACGCGATCGCCGCGCATGTCGACGCGGGCGACCCGCATCATGCGTGGATCCGGCCACTGACGCGCACGGAGATGACGCGGTATGCCGACGCGCTCGCCGGGCGCGACATCGCGTCGTTGCCGCTCTACGGCGTGCCGTTCGCGATCAAGGACAACATCGACCTCGCCGGCATCCCGACGACGGCGGCCTGCCCGGCCTATACGTATACGCCGGCGCGCAGCGCGCCTGTCGTCGAGCGGCTGATCGCGGCCGGCGCGATTCCCGTCGGCAAGACCAATCTCGACCAGTTCGCGACCGGGCTCTCGGGACAGCGCTCGCCTTACGGCGCGTGCCGCAATGCGCTCGATCCGCGCTATGCGTCGGGCGGGTCGAGTTCCGGGTCGGCGGTGGCGGTCGCGCTCGGCGTTGCAACGTTCTCGCTCGGCACCGACACGGCCGGTTCCGGGCGCGTGCCGGCCGCGTTCCACGGGCTCGTCGGGCTCAAGCCGACGCGGGGCGTGCTGAGCACGCTCGGCGTGGTGCCGGCCTGCCGGTCGCTCGATTGCGTGTCGGTGTTCGCGCACTCGCCGGCGGATGCACGGGCGGTGTTCGACGTCGCGCATGGCGTGACCGAAGGCGACCCGTACGGGCGCGCATGGCAGCCGCTGCCGGGCGCGGACGGCCTGCGCGCGCATCCGGTGCGGCCGCTCGGGCAGTTGCGGTTCGGCGCGCCGCGTGCCGATCAGCTCGAATTCTTCGGCGACGAATCGTATCGCGCGGCATGGAGCGCGGCGCTCGAACGCCTGCGCGCGACCGGCGCGCGGGTCGTCGAGATCGATTTCAGTCCGCTCCTGGCCGCCGCGCGGCTGCTGTACGAAGGCCCGTGGGTGGCCGAGCGGCTCGCCGCGATCGGCGCATTCGCCGCGCGGGAACCCGATGCGCTGCATCCGGTGATCCGCGAGATCGTCGGCGGTGCGTCGCGCTTCAGCGCGGTCGACGCGTTCGCGGCATTCGACCGGCTCGCGACGCTGCGCGTCGAGGCGGACCGCGCATGGGGCGGGCTCGATGCGCTCGTGATGCCGACCTCGGCGACGACGGCGACCGTCGACGCGCTCGAAGCCGACCCGATCGGCGTCAACTCACGCTTCGGCTACTACACGAATTTCGTCAACCTGCTCGACCTGTCGGCGATCGCGGTGCCTGCCGGCCTATGCGAAACCGGGCGGCATGCGGGCTTGCCGTTCGGGATCACGTTCGTCGGCCGCGCGCACGACGATGCGCGGCTGCTGGATCTCGCACAGGCGTGGGCCGACGGCACCGTCGCCGCGGGCGATGCGGCTGCGGGTGACGCCGGGTCACCTGCACCGGCCGCACCTGCGCCCGGTGTGTCGCCCGATGCGTCGCCCGGCGTGTCGTCCGGCGTCGTGCGCGTGGCCGTCGTCGGCGCGCATCTGCGTGGCGAGCCGTTGAACGGGCAGCTCACGCAGCGGGGCGCGCGTTTCGTCGTCGCGACGACGACCGCGGCCGCCTATCGCCTCTACGCGCTGTCCGCGGCGGCATGCGGCGGCGTCGCCAAGCCGGGCCTCGTGCGCGTGCCGGACGGCGGCGCGCCGATCGCGGTCGAGATCTGGGAGATGCCGGTCGATACCTACGGCAGCTTCGTCGCCGGGATTGCGGCGCCGCTCGGCATCGGCACGCTGACGCTCGCGGACGGCTCGCGGGTGCAGGGTTTCCTGTGTGAAGGCGCGGCGCTCGCCGATGCGCAGGACATCACGCGCTTCGGCGGCTGGCGGGCTTACCGCGCACAGGCCGCCCGCGGCGCATTGCAATGAACACCCGGTCGCGCGTTGCCCCGGCATCCGCGCGACCGGCACCCGAAACGATACGGAGATTCCCATGTCAATGACCCGCAACACGACCGGATGGCTGGCCGTGCGCCGCGAACTGACGGCGCGCGGCAAGTGGACGCTCGGCCTGACGTCCTTCCTGCTGCCGTTCGCCGTCTGGTGCCTGATCAGCTATGTGCCGTTCGTCTGGCATCCGCAAATGCGCATCACGAATCCGGGGAGCGTCGACTATTTCCAGACCGGCATGC
Organism: Burkholderia sp. Bp9140; assembly: GCF_003853425.1. Classification (NCBI taxonomy): domain Bacteria; kingdom Pseudomonadati; phylum Pseudomonadota; class Betaproteobacteria; order Burkholderiales; family Burkholderiaceae; genus Burkholderia; species Burkholderia sp. Bp9140. The sequence goes on along the minus strand of NZ_QTPQ01000046.1, from coordinate 43,596 downwards.
AGATCGACCGCGACGTGTTCGACGACGAGCTCGCGCATGCGCGTGCGACGCACGCGGCCGTGCCCGAAGGCGTGCGCGCGAACCCGGTGTACCTGCCCGCGCCGCACCAGGTGCTGCGCGCGTTCCACACGGCGTTCACGACGCCGCCCGCATCGCGCGACGGCGTGTGGCTGCACGAGAGCCTGTGGCACAGCATCCGGATCATCTTCTGGGGCTTCGTGATCTCGTCCGTGATCGGCGTGCCGCTCGGCATCGTCTGCGGCACCTTCAGTGCGCTCGCGCGGCTGCAGGAGCCGTTCCTGGAGTTCTTCCGCTACCTGCCGGCGCCGGCGTTCGGCGCGCTGATGGTCGCGATTCTCGGCATCTACGACGCGCCGAAGATCGCGATCATCGTGATCGGCACGCTGTTCCAGCAGGTGCTGATCATCGCGAACACGACGCGCAAGCTCGAATACGGGCTGTTCGAGGCCGCGATGACGCTCGGCACGAAGAAGCTGAAGCTGCTTACGCACGTCGTGATTCCCGGCGTGCTGCCGGACCTGTATCGCGACCAGCGGATCCTGCTTGGCTGGGCATGGACCTATCTGATCGTCGCCGAACTCGTCGGCACGAGCTCGGGCATCACGTGGTACATCAGCCAGCAGGCACGCTACCAGCATTTCGACAACGTATACGCGGCGATCCTGATGATCGGGATCATCGGCCTCGGCACCGACATCGCGCTCGGACTGCTCGGCCGCAAGCTGTTTCCGTGGGATCGCACGCTGAAAGCGTGACGCCCGTTGACGCGCGTCCATCGACCGATTTCCGTAGAGGGCATCATGCAGAATCCGCAAGCCGTTCCCGATTACCTGATTCAATCCGACGCGGTGCGCGAGCGCTTCGTGCGACTGAAATCCCGCGACGTGATTCTCGACGTGCGCCATGTCGGCAAGCGTTTCGCGACGCCGCAGGGCGAGTGCGTCGCGCTCGACGACATCAGTTTCCGTACCCACCGGCGCGAGTTCGTGTGCGTGATCGGACCGTCCGGCTGCGGCAAGTCGACGCTGATTCGCATCCTGGCGGGGCTCGAGGCGCAGACGAGCGGCGAGGTGCTGCTGGACGGCAAGCCCGTGCAGGGGCCGGGCGCCGATCGCGGGATGGTGTTCCAGGGCTATACGCTGTTTCCGTGGCTCACCGTGAAGAAGAACGTGATGTTCGGACTGCGGATGAACGGCAGCAGCAGCGGCGAAGCCGAGCGCGAGGCGCTGCAATGGCTCGATCTGGTCGGGCTGATGCGTTTCGCCGACGCGTATCCGCATCAGTTGTCGGGCGGCATGAAGCAGCGCGTGGCGATCGCCCGCGCGCTCGCGAACCGTCCGCGCATCCTGCTGATGGACGAGCCGTTCGGCGCACTCGACGCGCAGACGCGTGCGCGGATGCAGGCACACCTGCTCGACATCTGGCGCAATATCGACGTGACGATCCTGTTCATCACGCACGATCTCGACGAGGCGATTTTCCTGGCGGACCGGATTCTCGTGCTGAAGGCGAACCCGGGGGGCGTGCAGGAACTGATCGAGGTGCCGGTGGCGCGGCCGCGGGATGTCTCGCAGGTCAACACGCCCGAATTCATTGCGACGAAGGCGCGGCTCGAAGCGCTGATCCATCCGAAGGAGGAGGCGGCGGCGGACGACGACGGTGTCAAGCCGCACATGATCCGGATGACGGATGTGTCGGACAACGTCGAGTAGCGGGGGAGCCAGCCGCGCGGATGTGCCCGTGATCTCGTACTGCGGGCCCTTGGTACGGTTGCCGGGAGATCACGCCCCTTTATCGCCCGCCAATTTGAATCCTCGGCTTTGTTGGAGGGGGACAACGTGGCGCGGTCGTGCCGTGCGCCCCGTGGGTCGCGGGCGCGCGCCGCGGTTTCCCCGAGTACCGCATCGTTTGCCGTTGAACCAGCGATTCCTTCGCTTGCCGGCCTGATTCCCCGCGGAGAGTGGCGCATAATGTTTCGAGGTCGACCCTTGGCGGGAAGAGGGTTTTATGCGCTGCACACTATGCGGATCCGAGAATCCTCCCGGTGCGAGGTTCTGCCAGGAATGCCAGGCCGTGCTGGCCCGCACATGTCCGCATTGCGGGCATGACGCAGAGCCGGCGGCCCGCTTCTGCAGCAACTGCGGGGCGTTGCTCGCGGCACCTGCCGCTGCGCCGTCAAGTTCCCGACCGTCGGCTCAGGCACCGTCGCCCACCCCGATTCATTACACGCCCGATCATCTCGCCGAGCGGATCCGTGCCGAACACGCGGCCATGGAAGCGCGCGGCGAGCCGGCCGGCGAGCGCAAGACCGTGACCGCGCTGTTTGCCGACATGGCAGGTTCGACCGCGTTGATCCACGATCTCGATCCCGAAGTGGCGCATCGCCTGATCGTGCCCGTGGTCGAGCTGATGATGGAGGCGGTCCATTACTACGAGGGGTACGTCGCAAAATCGCTCGGTGACGGCATCCTCGCGCTGTTCGGCGCACCGATCGCCCACGAAGACCATGCGCAGCGCGCGCTCTTCGCTGCATTGCGCATGCAGCAGGCGATGCGGCAACACGGCGACCGCATTCGTCTGCAGGAAGGCATTCCGCTGCAGATTCGCGTCGGCGTTCATACCGGCGAGGTCGTCGTCCGTTCGATCCGCACCGACGACTTGCACACCGAATACGATCCGCTCGGGCATACGATCCACATCGCGTCGCGGATCGAGGGCATCGCCGCGCCGACGTCGATTCTCGTCAGCGAGTCCACCCACAAGCTGGCCGAAGGCTATTTCGAGTTCAAGGCGCTGGGGGCGACCCAACTCAAGGGAATTCCCGCGCCGCTGTGCGTATACGAGGTGCTTGGCCTGGGTGCGTTGCGCACGCGCCTGCAGCTGGCGGCGCACCGCGGTCTCGCGCGGTTCGTCGGCCGCGAAACGGAAATGGAACACCTGAACCGGGCCCTGGAGACCATGAGGTCCGGGCACGGGCGCGTGGTCGGTGTCGTGGGGGAGGCCGGCGTCGGAAAGTCTCGCCTGTTCCACGAGTTCAAGGAGCGTTCGCGGCGTGGCGCACTGGTGCTGGAGACGTTTTCGGTATCGCACGGCAAGGCGTTTCCCAATTTGCCGCTCATCGAACTCCTGAAGAACTATTTCCAGATCACGGCGCAGGACGACGAGCGGCGCTGCCGGGAAAAGGTCATCGGCAAGGCGCTCGCGCTCGAGCGCAGTTTCGAGGATCTCGTGCCGTACGTCCTCTATCTGCTTGGAATCGGCGAAGGCGGGGCGGTACTCGTCGAGATGGATCCGCAGATCCGGCGCGACCGCACCTTCGACGCGATCAGGCAGCTTCTCGTCCGAGAGAGCCGGAATCAGCCGGTCCATTTGCTGTTCGAGGATCTGCAATGGCTGGACCGTGAGACGGAAGCCTTTCTCGCCTACTTGATCGACCACGTGCCGGACGCACGCATCCTGCTTCTGGTGAACTACCGGCCGGAGTATCAGCCTGCGTGGGCCGGCGCGGCGCATTGCAGCAGAATCCGGCTCGAACCGCTTGGGCCCTCCGATGCGCAAGGACTGCTCACCGCGCTGCTCGGCGAGGATCGCACGCTCGCGCCCCTCAAGCAGCTGATTCTGGAGAAGACGGAGGGCAACCCGTTCTTCATGGAGGAAGTGGTCCAGACGCTCGTCGAGGAGAAGTCGCTGCTCGGCGATGCCGGGCGCTACCGGATCGTGGAGACTCCGGCCACGCTGCACATTCCGACGACCGTGCAGGGCGTGCTGGCGGCTCGAATCGACCGGCTTCCGATCGACGAAAAGGAACTGCTGCAGGCGCTCGCGGTGATCGGCCACGAGTTCCCGTTCAGCCTGATCCGGCGAATTTGCAGCGAGGCGCCGGCGCGGGACGACGAGTTGCGTCGCCTGCTCGCCCATCTGGAGGCCTCGGAGTTCATCTACGAGCGACCTGCCTTTCCCGAGGTCAATTATTCGTTCAAACACGCGCTGACCCAGGAAGTGGCCGGGCGTTCGTTGCTCATGGAGCGGCGCACCACGCTGCACGAGCGCACCGCGCAGGCGATCGAGATGCTGTTCCCGACGCGCATCGCCGATTACTGCAGCGAACTGGCGCACCACTACAGTCAGAGCGGCAACATTCCCAAGGCGGTCGAATACCTGCATCGCGCGGCGCAGCAGGCGTTGCGCCATGCCGCCCATCCCGATGCGATGAATCACCTCGGCGCGGCGCTTGCGCTGCTGAAGCGCTTGCCGGATACACCCATGAAAGCGCATTGGGAACTGACGCTGCTGCTTTCCCTCGGGCCGGTCCTGATGGATGTCCGCGGGTATGGCTCGACCGAGGTGGGCGCGACCTATCGGCGCGCGCTCGAATTGTGTGAGCGGACGGGTGAGGCATCGCAACGCTTTGCGACGCAGCTGGGATTGCGGATACACCATGTGGTGCGCGGCGAGATTGCAATCGCGACCGATCTGAGCAAGCAGATGCTCGATACGGCCCGGGATGCGAATGACCCGGGTTTGCTCGTGGAGGCATATGGCGCACTGGGCGCGTGCCTGTTTCTGGGGGGCGATTTCGGCGCCGCTCGCGCAAACCTGGAAGAGGCGCTTGCGATCTACGATCCGAAGCAGCATCAGGCGCACGTCTTCGCGCACGGGGTGGATCCTGGCATTCGGGCGCTCAATTACCTCGTATTGACCTTGTGGTTTCAGGGATATCCGGAACAAGCGCTCAAACGCAGCGCGGAAGCGCTCGCGCTCGCCCAGGACTTGGCGTATGGGCCATCTCTCGCGTTCAGTCTTACCTACGCGGCCCACCTGCATCAATTGCGCAGGGAGCCGATGCGGGCCGGCGAACGCGCGGATGCGGTCATTGCCGTATCGACCGAGCACGGACTGCCTTACTGGCTCGCGTGGGGGACGCTTCTGCGCGGCTGGGCGACGAGCGAGCAAGGCAACATCCAGGACGGCATCGCGCAGATGCGGCAGGGCCTCGACGCCCAGCGGGCAGCGGGCGGCGAGGATTTGCGACCGTATTCGCTCGCGCTGCTCGCCGGCAGTTACCGGCGCGCGGGTGACACGCGGGCGGCACGAGACAGGCTGGCAGAGGCCACGGCGATCATCGAGCAATCCGGTGAGCATTGCTACGAGGCCGAGCTGTGCCGGCTCGCGGGCATCTGTTCGGCCGCAGAGGCGAGCCGGGACGGCACGGCGCCTGCAGGCGATGACGAAGCCGCGGCCTGTTTTCACCGGGCGATCGCGTGCGCGCGCCGGCAGGGTGCCAGGGCACTGGAGTTGCGGGCAGCGTCGGATCTTGCGCGGCTATTGCAACGGCAGGGGAAGACCGCGGAGGCAAGGCAAGCGCTGTCCGAGGTGGTCGCCTGCTTCACGGAAGGCTTCGACACGCGCGACCTGCGAGAGGCGAAAGCGCTGCTGGATGCATTGGACGCGCGCACCGGATGAATGGAACGACGGCGCACGGCGACGGTTCGCGCGACGACGTGCGTTCGATGACCTGCCGCTGCTCCGCATCAGCGGAGCGCCGAGGAGACGGGCATGGCAACCACGCACACACGACGCCGCAACGATGGCCCGCGCAAACCGATCGCGCTCGCGTTGCAGGGCGGCGGAATGCACGGCGCCTTCACCTGGGGCGTGCTCGACCGGATGCTCGAAGACGGCAGGCTCGAAATCGAAGGCGTCAGTGCCACCAGTGCCGGCGCGATGAACGCCACCGTGCTCGCCTACGGGCTGCAAAAGGGCGGCGAAGACGGTGCGCGTCAGGCACTGCACGACTTCTGGCACGCGGTCGCGCAATCGGCGGAGCGCTACAACCCGCTGCGCTGGATGCCCTGGCTGAAGGGCACGCACAGCTTCGGGCTCGATCATTCGCCGCTTTATGCCTTCGCCGACATGATGCTGCGCGTTTTCTCGCCCTATCAGTTCAATCCGAACAACCTGAATCCGCTGCGCGAGGTGCTCGAGAGCCAGGTCGATTTCGACGCGCTGCGCAAGCACTGTCCAATCCGGCTGTATGTGTGCGCGACCAACGTCGAGACGGGGAAAATACGCCTCTTCACGGGCGAGGATGTCAGTGCCGACGCGGTCCTTGCATCGGCATGCGTGCCGACCCTGTTCCAGGCGGTCTCGATCGATGGCGAGTTCTACTGGGATGGCGGGTACATGGGGAATCCGGCCATCTATCCGCTCATCTACAACTGCGCGACGCGCGACGTCGTGATCGTGCACATCAATCCGCTCGTGCGCCGCGGTGTCCCGATCACGGCCTCGGAGATTCTCAACCGCATCAGCGAGATCAGTTTCAATTCGTCGCTGATGCGCGAGATGCGCGCCATCGCGTTCGTCACCGACCTGATCCAGCAAGGCACGATACAGCGCGGCGAGATGAAGGAAATGCTGATCCACTCCATTCGCGCCGACGACGCGCTGAGCGCGTTGAGCGTATCGAGCAAGTACAACGCGGACTGGGGATTTCTGAGCGAACTGCATGACCACGGGCGACGCGAGGCGGATGCATGGCTCGCGCATTACTACGGCAACATCGGACAGCGGTCGAGTATCGACATTCGCAGGGAATTTCTCTGAGCGCATCGCGGTAATGTCGGCATGGGGCGCTCAGGTATGGCCGTCCCGGGCCAAGGAGCGAACGTGAACCGGACGCAGGCGCGGTTCGTCGCGTTGTGGTCGTGCAGCGGCGGGACACATGCCGAGGATGTCTATCGCATGCTGGCGCGATGCTATACGGAGCCGGCGCGCCATTACCACACGCTCGCGCATGTACGGCGATGCTTGCGTCATCTCGACCTGGCGCGCGGCTCGATTGCCGAACCGGACGCGGTCGAACTCGCGCTCTGGTTCCATGACGTGATCTTCGTTCCGGGCGCGCAAGACAACGAGCAGCGTAGCGCGGACTGGTTCCGGCACCGGGCAGACGGGCGAATCCGCGCATGCGACCAGATCTGCGCGATGATTCTCGCGACGACCCACCGGGGCTTGGCGGCAGAACCGGATACCCGTTTCGTGTGCGACATCGACCTGGCGGTGCTTGGCGCTTCCCGCAGCCGATTTCGCGAAGATGGCCGGCGCCTGCGGGCCGAGCGCCCGGATCTCGACGACCGGGATTACGACCGTCATGAACGGAAGATTCTGCGCGGGCTGCTCGAACGTCCGCGCATCTATCTGACCGATTTCTTCTACACGCGCTGCGAGGCGCGCGCGCGCGGCAATCTGAGCTGGCGGCTGGGTTTGCCGATTCCGGAGTGACGGCGCGTGCCATCGATGAAGTCGTGCGCACGTGCCTGCCTCACGGTGGCCGGCCGGCGTCGCGATTCATCGGTTGCCGGCGCCTTCACGCTCCGGCACGAATCGTACCGTGCGACCCCGATGGGCGCGGCACGCCGGCCGCGCCGGACGCGCCCGCGCCCCGGATTCAGAATAATTCAGGACGCCGCCATGACTTTAAGGCTCATCTTCTCTAGTCTTGCTGACGTACCGCCGCACGGGCCGCGCGCCAGTCGGCAAGCTCAAGGAGAACTCGATGATTGCCCCGAAGTTGCGACAGGTATTGCTGACGACCGCCGTGTTCGGCGCATTGCTGGCGAGCGCGCCGGCCCATGCCGATACGACGCGCCTGGTCGATTCCGCGTCCGGGCGGGTACCGGCCGTCGCGGTCGGCCCGCAATACGATACGACGCACGTCTGCGTCGCCCCGGAAGATTTCGACCGCTTTACCGACAGCTTCGTCGCGACGTTCGGCGGCAAGAAGTCGAAGCAGGGCGTGTTCCAGGTCACGCCGACGCCGAGCCAGACGATGTCGCAGCTCGTGCTCACGCCGGTCGGCACGGTTTCGGTGTTCGGCTTCAAGACGCCGATTCCGTATCCGTTCTGTGACGAGCGCACCGGCTATCTCGTCACCGACATGGACGTCGCCGTGAAATCGGCGCGTGCGCATGGCGCCGACGTGATCGTCGACACGTTCCCGGACCCGATCGGCCGCGACGCGATCGTCCGCTGGCCCGGCGGCGTGAACATGCAACTGTACTGGCATACCGAAGCGCCGCATTACGACGCGCTGCAGACGGTGCCGGAAAACCGCGTGTACGTGTCGCCGGAAAGCGCGAACAAGCTGGTGCACGATTTCGTCGCGTTCTCGCGCGGCAAGGTCGTGTCGGACGTGCGCCGCGCGCCGGGCGTCGAGATTGGCCGGCCGAACGATACGTACCGCCGCATCCGCATCGAATCGGGCTTCGGCAAGATGACCGTGCTCGCGACGGACGGCCATCTGCCTTACCCGTTCGGCCGCGAGATGACGGGCTACGAAGTGTCCGATCTCGCCACGACGCTGAAGCAGGCGCAGGCGGCCGGCGTGACCGTGCTCGTGCCGACCTTCACGTCGGACGGCCGCGACGCCGCGCTCGTGCAGTTCCCGGGCGGCTATGTCGCCGAGATCCACGCGCGGTCGAAGTGATGGGACACCGGTCGAGGCAACGCGCGTGGCGGGGCATGCTGCCGGCCGCCATGCTGGCGGCGGGCGCCGCGACGTATGCCGGTACCGCGGCGGGCGCCGACGCGTCGTCGGCGCCGGCCTCGGCCGACGGCACGGCGTGTACCGCGAAGCGGCCCACCGTGCTGTTCAACCGCTGGCAGGAAGACTGGTCGGTGCTGGCGAATCCGTGCGTGCCGCGCAAGCCGCTCGACGCGCTAAAGTACATCCCGCTGGGCGGCGACCCGTCGACGTACCTGTCGCTCGGCGCGAACCTGCGCGAGCGCTTCGAGCTGAACAACGCACCGCTGTTCGGGCTCGGCGCCGCGCACGACGACAATTACGTGATCCAGCGCGCGAACGTGCACGCGGACCTGCGCGTTGCCGGGCATTTCCAGGCGTTTTTCCAGCTCGAGGATGCGCGGCCGTTCGGCAAGGATACGGTCGGGACGGTCGATCGCAACCGGCTCGACATCGAGCAGGCGTTCGTCGCGTATGTCGACCAGCTGGGCGGCGGCACGTTCAAGACCCGCATCGGCCGGCAGGAGATGGCGTTCGACTTGCAGCGGTTCGTGTCGGTGCGCGACGGGCCCAACGTGCGTCAGGCATTCGACGCACTGTGGGCCGATTACGAAATCGGCAAATGGCGGCTGATCGGCTATGTGACGCGCCCGGTGCAATATCGCAACGACGCGGTGTTCGACGACGTGTCGAACCGTCACCTGAGATTCGACGGCGTGCGCGTCGAGCGATCCGGCACGGGGCCCGGCGACCTGTCGGCCTACTGGTCGCGTTATACGCGCGATAACGCACGCTATCTCGCCGGGGCCGGCACCGAACGGCGCGACGTATTCGACATGCGCTACGCGGGCAAGTCGGGGCGGCTGGACTGGGACGCCGAGGTGATGCTGCAGACGGGGCACATCGGACCGGACACGATCGGTGCATGGGCGTTCGGCACGCTGGGCGGCTACACGTTCACGCAGACGCCGGGCACGCCGCGCATCGGCATTCAGGTCGACGGCGCGTCGGGCGACACGCATCCCGGCGACGGGCGCATGGGCACCTTCAACCCGCTGTTCCCGAACGGCTACTACTTCACGCTTGCCGGCTACACGGGCTACAGCAACCTGATTCACGTGAAGCCGTCGCTGACGTTCAAGCCGGCCAGCAACGTGACGGTGCTGACCGCGGTCGGTTTCCAGTGGCGCGCGACGACGGCCGACGCGATCTACGGACAGGGGATGTCGGTCGTGCCCGGCACGGCAGGCAAGGGCGGCGCGTGGACGGGCATGTATGCGCAGGCGCGCGTGGACTGGCTCGTGAATGCGAACGTGGCGCTGGCCGTCGAGGCCGTGCACTTCCAGATTGCCGACTCGATTCGCGCGCTCGGCGCGCGCAATGCCGACTACGTCGGCATGGAAGCCAAGTTCGGCTGGTAACGCGGCGCGCCGTGCGATTCAGTGCGGCGCGCGAGCCAGCGCTTCGACGAAATCCATGAACGCCGTGACGCGCGTCGAGCCTCGCTGATTCGGCAGGTAGAGCGCGGTGACGACCGAGCGGGCCGTATCGGGCGTGACGTCGTACTGCTCGAAGAGCCTGCGCAAGCGGCCCGACTGAACGTCGGCGCCGACGAGCCAGTCGGGCAGCAGCGCGATGCCGGCGCCGCCGAGTGCGGCCTCGCGCAACACTTCGCTGTGGTTCGATTTGAATCGCCCGGCGACGAGCACCTTCGTCGCGCCGTGCGCATCGGCGAACGACCAGGCCTGCTGGTCGCCGCCGAAATGAAAGCGCAGGCACGCGTGATCGACCAGCTCGCCCGGTGCCGACGGCGTGCCGTGCGCATCGAGATAGTCGTGGCTCGCGACGACGTACCGCTGGAACGTGCCGAGCGGGCGCGCGACGACCTCCGCGGACGGCGCCGCGTCGCCGAGCCGGATCGCGACGTCGATCCGGCCGGCGACGAGATCGACGCGTTCGTCGGTGAGTTGCAGATCCACGTCGAGCTTCGGGTAGCGCGCGAGGAACGCGGCGACGTGCGGTGCGATGCGACGCACCCCGTACGCGACCGGCACGGACACGCGCAGTGGTCCGGACGGCTCGTCACCGCGATCGGCGACGAGTGCGTCGGCCTCCGCGAGTTCCTCCAGCAGCCGCTTCGCCCGTGCGTAGTAGACGGAGCCGGCATCGGATAGCGTGACCTGTCGCGTCGTGCGGTTCAGCAGCACGGTGCCGAGCGACGCCTCGAGCGCGTCCACCGCACGCACCACCGACGAAGCCGCGAGATCGAGGCGCCGCCCCGCGCGGGAGAAGCCGCCGGCTTCCGCTACTTCCACGAACGCGCGCAGCGCGGAGAACTTGTCCATGTCGTCGTCTTGTGCGTGTCGCAACGATGCGTTGCATGCCGTTTGAATTCTATCTCCCGGCCGACGGCATGGATCGCACCGGGCGCCGCCTTCAGAACGATTCATGTGTCGCTCAGGATTATTCCGGATCCTGACGGGCAAGCGCGGCGTCACGGCATGACGTCGATAGGCAAACCGGAATCGGACATGAAGAGCTTCAACTGATGTGCGCGCGCGACGCCTTCGAGCGCGTGGCGGACAGGCGGTATCGGGTTGGGGCCGCGCACATCGCGTTTCCCGGGCTCGGGCACTGGCGAAAAGACGGCGAACGGTACGACCGGGTGCCGGTCAACTACAACGCGACGCCGCTGCAATAGCGGGTGAACAGGCCTTCGGCGCGGCGGTTCAACGCGACATGCCGCGCCGCCATGCGCCGGGCGGATGGCCGACGATGCGCGCGAAGATGCGGTTCAGGTGGCTCTGGTCCGCGAAGCCGCAGACGACCGCGATTTCCGCGAGCGTCATGTCGGTCGTCTCGATCAGCTGGCGGGCGTGGAGCACGCGCTGTTCGAGCAGCCATTGATGCGGTGTGCGCCCGGTCGTCCGCGAGAACGCACGGATGAAATAGCCGCGCGACAGATCGCACTCGTTCGCGACTTCCTCGATCGACACGCCGAGGTTCGCCTTCTCCATCAGCAACTCCTTGGCGAGCGCGACCTTGGCCGGCGACAGGACGCCCTTGCGCTGCAGGTCGCGCGCGCGCGCATTGCCGTAACGGCGGGCCAGATGGGTGCCGATCGCGAGCCCCGTCTGCTCGACGAACAACGCGTTCAGCGCGCCGGGCCCGTCGAGGCTGTCGGCGACCGCGTGCGCGAGGTGGCCCAGCACCGCGTCCTGCACGTCGGGCGCACAGCTCAGGCCGCCGATTTCGATGCCGTCGTGCTCGCGGCCGAGGTCGTCCAGGTAGCGATGCGACAGCTCGACGAGGACGAAATCGAACTTGCCGTACAGATCGGCGCGGAAATTCCGCGAAAAGTCGCGAACATAGATGGAATTGTGCTGAAACCACCGCTCGAATTGGCCGGACCCGCGGTAGATCGTTCGCCGGTGACCGCCATTCAGCGACACGCCGACCAGGAAGCCGCGATCGCTGGCTGCCATCTCGATGCGCTCGAATTGTTCGCCGCGCATGCATTTGCGGTGGAGCGTCAGGCCGCCCGCGGACCTTTCAATATCCTTGGACAGCAGGCTCGAGATGCATCCGAGCGTGTCTTTCGGCGGTGCCGCCGGTGGCGCGGCGAGGGGGTTGGGCATGTCGGAAAATCCTTCGGAGTCGGGCGGCGGGCGAGCATCCTTGCGTCCGGTACTTGAAGCGGGCCAGATAGGCCGAAGATAACTTGAACAAATGTCCGCAGCTTGACGAAATGCTTGCAGCGGACCGCTGAGCGCGGTGCCGGGGCCCGACCGGCACGCAAACACGCCATGCCGAATGATATCGCCCGATTCGCATTCGCGCTGCGCTTGTCGGGCCGTGGCCGCCGGCGCGGGGCATCAGCGCATTTTCCTTCAAGATTTTTGCCAATGCCGCGTTTACACTCGGCCCACTTTTTCGAGACTTTGAACCCGCCCTGAAGGGCAGGCCGGGTGCGGACTCCCGTCTGGTGATCTGCTGCGTTCACAGGGCGGTCATCGTGGGGAACCTGGAGGCAGCCATGATCCGGATCGGGGCTTTATCGGTGGATTTCGAGCAGCGCGACATTCGCAGTCACGGTGCATCGCTGCGTATCGGCGCGCGCGCGCTCGACATACTTGAGGTACTGCATCGCGCCAACGGTTCCGTCGTGTCGAAGGACGACATCATGGATGCCGTCTGGCCCGGCCTGATCGTCGAGGAAAACCGGCTGCAGGTGCATGTCGCGACGTTGCGCAAGGCGCTTGGCGCGAGCCGCGACCTGATCAAGACCGTCCCGGGCCGCGGGTACCTGCTGATCGCGAATCCGCCGGTCGCGCACGCGGTGGCGCCGCGCCCGGCCGCCGCGGCACCGGACGCCGAGGCGGCACACCCGGCCCCGTTCGTCGGACGCCGGGCCGAGATCGAGCAGATCGTCGACATGATCGACCGTGTGCCGGTCGTCACGCTCGTCGGCGCGGGCGGCATCGGCAAGACGAGCCTGGCCGACCGGGTTGCGCATGCGCTGCGCAGCGGGGCCGGCGAGCGCGTGCTGTTCGTGGAACTGGCGCGCGCCACGTCGCGCGACGACGTGCTGCTCGCGATTGCCGCCGAACTGGGGCTCGAGACGGCCGGCGTGCCGGCCGTCGACCGGATCGGCGAGGCATTCGCCGTTTCGCGCAGCCTGCTCGTGCTCGACAACGCGGAGCACGTCGTCGACCTGGTGGCCGACCTCGTCGAGTCGCTGACGGCGCGTGCCGCGCCGCTGCGGGTGCTCGTGACGAGTCGCGAACCCCTTCATATCTCGATCGAAGCCGTGTTCCGCGTGAGTCCGCTGGCGGTGCCCGACGGCGCTGCAACGGTCGACGAGATCGCGCGTCACGCGGCCGTCGAGCTGTTTCTGGCGCGCATGCGCGCGGCCACGCCCGATTGCGTGGTCGACGCGGCCGGCATCAGGCTGATCGGCGATATCTGCCGGCGGCTCGATGGGCTTCCGCTCGCCATCGAACTGGCTGCCGCGCGCGTGGCGACGCTCGGGCTCGAGGTCGTCGCGTCGCGTCTCGACGACCGGCTGAACCTGCTGACAGGCGGGCTGCGCTTCGCGCTGCCGCGCCATCAGACGCTGCGCGCGACGTTCGACTGGAGCTACGTGTTGCTGGATCCGGCCGCGCGTTCGCTGTTTCGCCGGATGGCGTGCTTCGTCGGCCCGTTCACGTTCGATGCCGCCCGCGAAGTCGCGATGGATCCCGGCATGTCCGCCGCCGACATGACCGCGGTGCTCGGCGAACTGGTCGCCAAGTCGCTGGTGACCGTCGAGTTCAACGGCGCGCAGGCGCGCTACCGCCTGACCGAATCGACGCGCGCGTACGCACTCGAGAAATTGCATGACGAGGGCGAGTTCGAACGCATTGCCGAGCGTCATGCGCGCCATGAACACGCGCAAGCGGAAGCGCGCGCGCAAGCCGCGCGCCTGGCCAGCGCGCCCGAGCCCGCGCCCGCGGCGCTCGAGCCGCGCGTCCCGGAAGCCGACGCATTGGCGCTCGCGTTGCGGGAGCCGGCGCGCATGCGCGACTGTTCGATACCGGCGAGGCGCGCGCTCGAGGCAATCGACGCCGACGCGCCCGGGGCCGTCGATGCGGCGGCCGAGATGCGATTGCGTGCCGCCTACGCGTCGGCGCTGTTGCATACGGACGGCGATACGCCCACGGTCGCGGCGATGTGGGAGCGCACGCTCGGTCTCGCCGGGCGGGTCGGCGACGACGCATTCGACGCGTGCGCGCTGGCCGGGCTGTGGAACACGATGCTGACGCACGCCGACATTCACGAATCGCTGCGCTATGCGATGCGCTTCGAGCGGGCCGCCGAGCGGCGCGGCGACCGATCGCAACGGGTGCTGGCGAACGCGATGGTCGCGACTTCGCTGCATTACTTCGGCGAGCACGCGCAGGCGCGCGAGCGGCTGGAGGCGGCAACGGCCGAGCTGGCCGAAGCCGGCGAACCGCCTTGCGCGGTAGCGGCGCTCGGCGTCGACGTCGCGACGCTCGGCCGGACGATGCTCGCGCGGCTCGTCTGGATGCAGGGCGATCAGGAGCATGCGATGCGGCTCGGTGCGCAGGCGGTCGAAGCCGCGCGCCGCAGCGGGTCGGCGCTGGCGTTGTGCATCGTGCTCGGCGCCGCGGCGGTGCCGATCGCGTTGCGGTATGGCGATCACGACGTGACCTCCGACTATCTCGCGGCGCTGCGATCGGCCGCCGAGGCGAACGGGTTCGACATCTGGCTCAGCCACGCGGAATGTCTCGCGGGACAGTTCGACATGCAGGCCGGCCATCCCGGCGCCGGATTGGCGCGGCTCGAGCCCGCGCTGCGACGCATCGAGGCGAGCGGATTCCGGCGCCTGCTCGCGCCGCTGGTGGTCGCGTACGCGGAAGGGCTGACGCGCACGGGCCGTGCTGACGAGGCCCGCGCGAAGCTCGACGCGACGCTCGCGTGCTGCCGCGCGCGAGGCGAGCATCTGTTCGTGCCGGAACTGCTGCGTGCCAGGGGGCGGGTGATGCTCGAACGGGCACGCACGGCCGACGCGGAGCGCGCGATCGCGTGCGAAGCGGACGGGCACCGGCATCTGCTGATGGCGATCCAGGCCGCGAACGGGCAGGGCGCGGCCATGTGGGCGCTGCGCGGCACGCTCGATCTCGCCGATCATCTGATCGAGCGCGGGCATATCGGGCAGGCGTCGTCGCTGGTGGCCAACCTGTCCGGGCCCGTCGATCCGCAATCGCGCGCGTTCGACGTGCGCCGCCTGGCGCGGGTGCAGAGCTTCATCCGCCAGGAGACGATGCAGCCGGCGGGCGATGCGCGCACGCGGCACGAGATGGCGGATACGATGCAATCGGCGGCATGACGGCGCGCGCGAACCGCACGGGATACGCCCGCGCACCGCGGCCGGCCGTCCGGTCGTTCAACATTCAAGGGAGGGTGGATGGTCCGTGTAACGTCAAACCGCAGGCATGCCGCGTGCGGCCGCATGCCGGCCTGCGGCGCGAGCGGGGAGGCTGACGGTGCTTAGGGCGACGCAATCCGCGGAGTCGGCGGACCTCATCGTCTACAACGGCAAGATCGCGACGCAGGACGACACGCAGTCGTTCGTGACCGCGCTCGCCGTGAAGGACGGACGGATTCTCGCGGCCGGCAGCGGACACGAGGTCATGCGCCATGCGCGCGACGACACGCTTCACATCGACCTGAACGGCCGCACCGTGATCCCGGGGCTGAACGATTCGCACTTGCACGCGATCCGCGGCGGCCTGAATTTCAACCTGGAGCTGCGCTGGGACGGCGTGTCGACGCTGGCCGAGGCGCTCTGCATGCTGCGTCGCCAGGTGCTGCGCACGCCCGCGCCGCAGTGGGTGCGCGTGGTCGGCGGCTGGACGGAATTCCAGTTCGAGGAAAAGCGCGGGCCGACGGTGGCCGAACTCAACACGATCGCGCCCGACACGCCGGTCTTCGTGATGCACCTGGGCGACAGCGCGCTGCTGAACGCGGCCGCGCTGCGCGCGATCGGCTATGGCCGCGACACGTCCGATCCGCCCGGCGGCGAGATCCAGCGCGATCGTGCCGGCAGGCCCACCGGCATGCTGATCGCGCGCCCGGACCTGGCCGTCCTGCATGCGGCGCTCGAGAAGGGCCCCAAGCTCGGCTTCGACGCGCAGATGAACTCGATGCGGCACTTCATGCGCGAACTGAACCGCCTCGGCGTGACCAGTGCGATCGACGCCGGCGGCGATTGCCAGGCCTATCCGGACGATTACGCCGCGATCATGACGCTTGCCGAGCGCGGGGAAATGACGGTGCGCATCGCGTACAGCCTGTTCGTGCAGCATGCGGGGCGCGAAGTCGACGACTACGCGCGCTGGATGACGCTGGCGAAGCCCGGCGACGGCGACGCGTTCCTGCGGATGAACGGCGCCGGCGAACTGCTGGTGTATGCCGCAGCCGATTTCGGCAATTTCCTCGAACCGCGCCCGGACCTGCCCGACGTGCTCGAGGCGGAACTGAGCGCGGTCGTCCGGCTGCTGGTCAGGCACCGCTGGCCGTTCAGGCTGCACGCGACGTACGACGAATCGATCGACCGCTTCCTGAACGTGCTCGAAGCCGTGAACCGCGACGTTCCGTTCGACGGCCTGCGCTGGTTCTTCGATCATTGCGAGACGATTTCGGATGCGAACATCGCGCGCATCGCGGCGCTCGGCGGCGGCGTGACGGTCCAGCACCGGATGGCGTTTCAGGGCGAGTACTTCATCGCGCGCTATGGCGCGCAAGCCGCCACGCGCACGCCGCCGATCCGCGCGATGCTGGCGGCCGGCCTGCCGGTCGGCGCCGGCTCCGATGCGACACGCATCGCGAGCTACAACCCGTTCGTGTCGCTGTACTGGATGGTGTCCGGGCGCACGGTCGGCGGCACCGTGCTTTATCCGGAAGGCAACCGGCTGAGCCGCATGGAGGCGCTGCGCCGCTATACGGTCGGCAGTGCGTGGTTCTCGAACGAAGACGACCGCAAGGGCGCGCTGGTACCCGGCCGGTACGCGGACTTCGCCGTGCTGACGGACGATTACTTCACGATCGACGAGTCGCGCATCAAGCACCTGTCGTCGGTCCTGACGATCGTCGACGGCAAGGTCGTGCACGCGGACGGCGAATTCGCGCCGCTGGCGCCGCCGCCGCTGCCGGTGAGTCCCGCGTGGTCGCCCGTGGCCGAGTTCGGCGGCACCGGCGGGGCGCGTCCGGCCGCGTCGGCACAGCCGCGCGTCGCGGCCGGCGCCGGCCGCGATACCGGTTTCGCGCGGCGCCCGCGTGCGGCCGCGACGGAACGCGTCGAGCCGTGCAACGCGATCGGTTGCCTCGGTGCGGCCTGTTAGGTCATGGATGTCGGCACGTGCGGCGGCCACCTCGACGCGTGCCGAGCGAAGAATAAACAACTTTCCGGCCCCGGCATGGGGCAGAAGGAGACGAAATGAGCTCTGCGCACACGTGCGCACCGGCCGATGACGAAGTCGCGGGCGTCCGCATTCCGAGGACGCCGGTCGCGATCGAGGCCGCCGAAGCAGCGCGCGCGTCATTGCCGCGCGTGATCGCCGATCACGCTTGCCGGGTGTTCGTCCTCGCCTCGCTCGCCGCGCGCCGTGCGCGCGAGACGTGCGATGCCGAGGCGCTGTACGTGGCCGCGATGTACGCGAACATGGGCTTGAGTACCGCGTATTGCCGCTCGAGCGCGCGCTACGAACTCGACAGCGCCGATGCCGCGCACGCGTTCCTGCTGCGGCACCGGTCGCCGCCGCACGTGTGCGACGACGTATGGCGCGCAATCGCGCTGCATACGACGCCCGGCGTCGCCGCACGCGTGTCGCCGCTGGCGCGTGCGCTGTCGTCCGCGGTCTCGACGGACCTGATGGCCGCGGACTTCGACGCGCATTCCGCCGACGAGCGCCGCGCGCTGCTCGCCGCGTACCCGCGCGGTGACGGGTTCGGCGCCGCGTTCCTCGACGCGGTCGCGCGCGGGGTCGCGCACCGGCCGGCGTCGACGTTCGGCACATGGAGCGCCGACGTGCTCGAGCGGGCCGACCCGGATTTTCGTCGCCCGAACTTCTGCGGACGCGTGCTGGGTGCGCGCTGGAACGACGCCTGAGGGAACCGTTGCGAAGCGACGGCCGGCTTCCGCCGCAGCCCGTCTGGCCCGACGGGCATTGCGCCGGGCCGCCGCCTCGCCGCCGGGTTCAGGCGGCCGGTTCCACCGCGCCGTGCCGCGCGTAGTCGACGTATCCCGCGCGGCCGCCGCCATACCAGCCGATCGACCTCGGCGCGGCGAGCGGCGCGTGCATGGCGATGCGTTCGACGAGATCCGGGTTGGCGATGTAGGCGCGCGCGAATGCGACGAGATCGGCGTCGCCCGCATCGATCAGCGCGTTCGCGGCGTCCGGCGCGATGCCGCCGTTGACGATCAGCGTGCCGCCGAACGTCTTGCGCGTGTGCTCGACGATGCGCGGCAGGTCGGGCTCGCCGCTCCAGCCGTTGGTGTCCGCCGCATGCAGGTAGGCGACACCCGCTTCGTCCAGCATGCGGTTGACGTACGCGTACGTTGCATCCGGATCCGCGTCGCGCACGTTGTTGTATTCCGCGTACGGCGAGATGCGCACGCCCACGCGGCCAAGCGGCATCACGCCGCCGATCGCGTCGACGATCTCCTCGAGGAAGCGCGCGCGGTTCGCGAGCGAGCCGCCGTAGCGGTCGTCGCGGCGGTTCAGTGTCGACGACAGGAACTGGTGCGGCAGGTAGCCGTTGGCCGCGTGGATCTCGACACCGTCGAAGCCGGCCGCCATCGCGCGGGCCGCCGCGCGGCGGAATTCATCGACCGTCGCGGCGACTTCGTCCGTCGTCATCGCGCGCGACGGTGTTGCGTGAATCTTCGTGTAGTAGCCGTTCTGCAACTGCGCCCACACCTGCAGATGCTCGAGGTCGTCGTTGATGCCGGACGGCGACAGCGGCGCGTTGCCGCCGAGCAGCGTCAGCGAGCTGACGCGGCCGCCGTGCCACAGCTGCGCGAAGATGCGGCCGCCGTTCGCATGGACCGCGTCCGTGACCTGCTTCCAGCCGGCCGCCTGCGCGTCGGTGACGAGCCCGGGTGTGAGTTCGAACGCCGCGGACGCGTGGCTGACGTTGATCGCCTCGGTGACGATCAGGCCGGCGGACGCGCGCTGTGCGTAGTACTCGGCCATGAGCCCGGTCGGCTGGCCGCGCGCCGGTGCGCGCGAACGCGTCATCGGCCCCATCACGACTCGGTTGGGCAGCGGCAGGCCGCGCAGATCGTAGGTGCTGAGCAGGGAAGACATGGTGGATTCCTTGTGCGTGGAGCAGGGTGCAGCCGCCGTCGCCCCGAGGCGAACGGCGGGCCCTGCGGAAAGCCGGGCTGACATGCCGGCAACGTTCCGGCGCGCGAACGACCCGGGCGGCATCCGTGCGCGAACCGGCGGTCGGGATCGGTTCAGGCGCGTGCGTGGCGTTGCGCGTGCGGCCGCCCGATGACGAGGTAGTGCGCGAGCGCGACGATCGGGAACGCACCGGCGAACGCGGCGACCAGCGGCCAGCCGCCGTGCGCGTACAGCGGGCTCGCGAGCGCGGAGCCGATGGCGCCGCCGACGAAGATGCTGGTCATGTACAGCGCGTTCAGGCGGTTGCGGCTCGTCGCGTCCAGCGCGTAGATCTCGCGCTGGCCCAGCACCATGTTCATCTGCACCGCGAAATCGAGCACGATGCCCGTGACGACGAGGCCGTACAGGCCCACGCCGTGAATCAGCGCGACCGCGTACGACAGTGCGCCGGCGACCAGCGCGATCAGCGTCGCGCGCACGGTATGGCCGGCATCCGCGAGGCGGCCGGCGACCGGCGCCGACGTCGCGCCGATCGCGCCGACGAGCGCGAACAGCCCGATGGCGGATTGCGACAGCCCGTAGTGACGCGTCAGCTCGACCGGCACGGCCGTCCAGAACAGGCTGAACGACGCGAACATCAGGCCCTGGTACAACGCGCGATGGCGCAGCACCGGCATCGTGTGAACGAGATGCAGCAGCGAGCCGATCAGCGCGAAATAGGTCGCGCGATGCTCGGGCCGGCGCGACGGAATCGTCAGCGCGAGCACGGCCGTCACGAGCGTCATCAGCACCGCGGCGGCCGCGAACACGAAGCGCCAGCCGAACGCGTCGGCCACCACGCTCGACAGCGGGCGCGCGAGCAGGATGCCGAGCAGCAGGCCGCTCATGATCGTGCCGACCACCCGGCCGCGCGAATGATCCGGCGCGAGGTGCGCGGCGAGCGGCACCAGGATCTGGACGGCGACCGAACTGAAGCCGATCAGCAGCGAGATCGCGAGGAACAGGCCGGGCGTCCGGGTCACCGCGGCCGCCGCGAGGCTCGCGATCGAGATCACGGCCGTGACGATCATCAGCTTGCGGTTCTCGACCAGGTCGCCGAGCGGCACGATGAAGAACAGGCCGAGCGCGTAGCCGATCTGCGTCAGCGACACGATGAGGCTCGCCGTCGCGCCGGACATGTGCAGCCCGGGCGCGATGAGCTCGGTGATCGGTTGCGCGTAGTACAGGTTCGCGACGATCGCGCCGCAACTGAACGCGAACAGCAGGATGAGGCCCTGCGTGAGCCTGGCCGCCTGCCCGGGGGCCGCGTGCGGGGTGGATTCCGTTGACATGGTCGACTCCTTGAACGAGATGTCGGGCGCCCGCTTGCCGGGCGATGCATTGCGATTCCGCCAGCGGCGAGCGGGGCACGCCGCAATGCCGTCAAGACTATTGATCGATCGACGACAACGGAATACGTCCGCCGCGCAATCGAGCATTGCGTGCCGCGCAAAAGGGCGCATGGCCCGCGCGCAACGCCGCCGCCGGCCGGCGGGGCTGGCGGCGCCGCACGCCGACGCTCGCAAGGCCGGCCGGCGGCGCACACGGTGTCGAGGATGTGAAAACCGTTGGGGCGGGCGGCGCGCGGCGCGCGTCCGGGCAGGGCAGCCTGCGGCCGCGTTCAGCCGCGCTCGCCCTGCAGTGTCGGAATCTGCGCGAACAGGCTCGCGAGCCAGTCGACGAAGATCTTGAGCTTGACGGGCGTATGCCGATTCGGCGGATACAGGATCGAGATCGGCCGGGGCGGGGCGTTGAAATCGGTCAGCACCTCGCGCAACCGTCCCGATTTCAGATACGGCTCGACCAGGTACAGCGACGTCTTGATCAGGCCGATGCCGGCGACGCCGCATTCGATGTAGGTATCGGCGTCGTTGACCGCGACCGTGCCGCACAGCTGCACGATGCGCGTTTCGCCGTCGACGACGTAGTCCCATGGCCGCGGCCGGCCGGTGTCGGCCGAGATGTGACTGACCGCGACATGCTGCGCGAGATCGTCGACCGTCTCGGGCGCGCCGCATCGATCGAGATACGCGGGGGCCGCGCACGTGCAGGTGGTCAGGCTGCCGATCCGTTTCGCGATCATGCCCGAGTCGTCGAGCGCGCCGACGCGCACCACGCAATCGACGCCCTCGCCGACGAGGTCGATCTGGCGATCGGTCACGCCGAGTTCGATCGAGATGTTCGGATGGGCGGCGAGAAACGCGGGCAGCGCCGGCACCATGATCTGCTTGGCCATGGCCGGCGGCAGGTTCACTTTCAGGCGGCCGCGCGGCACGTTGCGCGCCTGCGATACCGCCGCCTCCATGTCGTCGATTTCGCGCAGCACCCCGACGCAGCGTTCGTAGTAAGCCTGCCCGTCCTCGGTCAGCGAGATGCGGCGGGTCGTGCGGTTCAGCAGCCGGCAGCCGAGGTGCTGTTCGAGCGTGCTCAGCAGGGCGGACACGCGCGGTGTGGTGAGCCCGGTCGTATCCGACGCGCGCGTGAAACTGCCCGTTTCGACGATGCGCGTAAACACGCGCATCGAAAGCAAGGTATCCATCGTTCAGCAATCTCCAGCCTGTCGAGTGTCGGCGCCGGTTCGTGCCGGCGCGATCGGTGGTGCGACGACGCTATGCGTCGATGCGTTTCCTGAGCCCTTCACCGGCGAACGGCATTTCACGAGGGCGCTGGCCGGTCGCGTCGAAGATCGCGTTGGCGAGCGCGCCGGCGGTCGGCCCCATGGACGCTTCGGCCGCGCCGAGAAACGGTGCGCCGGGGCGGTTGATCAGGTGCACCTTCACGCTTTGCGGCGCCGCCTGGAAACGCAGGATCGGATAGCTGCTCCAGTCGAAGCTGCGGATGCGCTGCGTGTCGTATTGGAGCGCCTCGTACAGCGTCCAGCTGGCGGCCTGCACGATGCCGCCCTCGATCTGGTTGCGGATGCCGTCCGGCGACACGACCTGGCCCGCGTCGACCGCGACTTCCGCGCGATCGAGCGTCACCTGGCCCGTTTCCGGCACCACCGAAATCTCGACCGCGATCGCGACGTAGGCCATCAGGTTCTTGTACTTGCCGAACGCGAAGCCCACGCCGCGGTTGCGCTCGCGCGGCGGGCGGGGCCAGCCGAATTTGGCCGCGGCGAGCTGGATCACCTGGCGCGCGCGGTGGTCCTGCATGTGGCGCAGCCGGAATTCGACGGGATCGATGCCGGCCGCGTGCGCGAGCTCGTCCATGAAGCTTTCGATCGACCAGACGTTCGTATGGGCGCCGAGCGAGCGCATGGCCGACGTCTGCAGCGGCATCGTCGGCGAGAAGTGGTTGACGATGTGCATGTTCGGGAGGGCATACAGCGGGATCGCATTGCGATCCCCGCCGCCCTCGGGCTGCAGCATCGGCGTCGACGGCGCGGGGATGAACGGCGGCTCGAGCATTCGCGCGGGCAGCAGCCTGCCGGCATTGACGATGCGTTCGTTGTGCGAGCTGCTCCACAGCGCGTACTTCCAGTCGACGATACGGCCGCCGGCGTCGAGCGACGCGCTGATTTCGGTGACCATGGCCGGCGTGAAGTGGTCCCACGTGTGCTCCTGTTCGCGCATCCACTGGACGCGGATCGGCTTGCCGGGCATCGCGGCCGCGATCAGCGCCGCATGCGCGGCGGCGTCGTCCGCGCCGTTGTGCCCGTAGCAGCCGGAGCCCTCGGTGTGAATGCAGCGGATCGCCGCCTTCGGCATCGACAGCATTTCGGCGAGCGCGTCGCGCAGCGGGTAGACGCCTTGCGAGTGGGTCCACACGGTCAGCGTGCCGTTCTCGAGATGCGCGACCGAACAGGACGGCCCGATCGAGCCGTGCAGCAGGTAGTTCTTGCGGAACGTGGCGCTCAGCGTCTTCGTCGCGGGCGCGGTGGCCGCATGCGTGCTGGCGATCTCGATGTCCTGCGTGGCGATGCGCTTCAGGTCTTCATGGACCGTCGCGCGGTCCGGCAACGGGCGGCCCGCCGACCAGCGGCTGCCGGCGGCCAGCGCGCGCTGCGCGACGACCGCCTGCCATTCGCCCTGTGCGACGACTGCAAGCAGGCTGCCGTTGCGCACGATCCGCACGACACCCGGCATCTTCAGGATCGCGGCTTCGTCGAACGACTGCAGCTTCGCGTCGTACACCGGCGGCATCACGACGCGCGCATGCAGCATGCCGGGCAGTTCGATGTCCTGCACGTAGCTGATGCCGCCCGTGACCTTGTTCGGAATGTCGACACGCGGCAGCGACGTGCCGATCACGGTGAACGTCGCCGGCGGCTTCAGCGGCGACGTCGGCGTCGCGTTGCGGTGCAGGTCGACGATGCGCACCGCATCGCCATAGCGCATCGTGCGGCCGTCCGGCGCCTTGATGAGCGCGTCGGCGACCGTGAGCGTGCGCGGATCGACGCCGAACTGCTTCGCCGCGCCGTCGACCAGCAGCCCGCGCACTTGCGCGGCGGCGTTCAGCAGCGCGGAGCCGCTGTCCGCCATCGTATGGCTGCCGGCGGTCAGGCCCTCGTCCGGCGATGCGCCGGTGTCGGCGGTCAGGAACGTGATCAGCGCGGGCTTCATGTTCAGCTCCTCGGCCGCCACCTGCAGCAATGCGGTGCGCACGCCGGTGCCGAGCTCGACCTTGCCCGTGAACACGGTGACCTTGCCGTCGGGCGCGATCCTGATCCACGCATCGAGCAGCGGGTTGGTCTTCAGGCTGCCGGCCAGCGTTTCGGTGGCTTTGGATACATGGACGGCCGCGCCTTCGTCCGCGATCACGACCTCGGCGGCGGCGCGAGCGGCCGGCGCAAGACTGAACGCGACGAACAGCGCGCCGGAAACCATGAAGTGCCGGCGGCCTTCGTCGATGTCGTCGGGTGCATTCATCAGAATTTGCTCCGAGAAACCCCGCCATTTCCCCCAAGGGGACTTCCTTCGGGGCGAATGGCGGGAAGGAAAGGCGTGCTGTTGACAGGCAGCTTCTTCCACGGGTTAGGATCACCAGCATGATCCTTGTCTACCGCTACCGGGTGAAGTCGCTCAACGGACTGCTTAACAAGCAGAGCCGCGCGGTGAACTACGTCTGGAACTTCTGCAACGACACGCAGAAGCATGCTCTCAAGTGGCGCAAGAAATGGCCGACGGGTTTCGACTTGAACGTGCTGACGACCGGCAGCAGCAAGGCGCTCGGCATTCACTCCGGCACGGTCAACGCCACGTGCGAGCAATACGCGAAGTCGCGCAGCCAGCATCGACGCCCTTACCTGCGCTATCGCGGCAGGAAATCGCTTGGCTGGGTGCCGCTGAAGGGCCGAGACCTGAAGCGCGAGGGCGATGCGTTTCGCTTTGCCGGCAACACCTTTCGCGTATTCAATAGCCGACCGCTTCCCGACGGAAAGATCAAGGACGGGACCAGCTTTGCGCAAGACGCACGGGGCAACTGGTTTCTCAACATCGTGATCGAGATGCCCGATGTTCAGGCTCACCCGATCCGTTCGGGTGTCGGTATCGATCTCGGCCTGAAAGACTTCGCCACACTTTCGACGGGCGAGAAGCTGCCTAATGACCAACTCGGCCGACGCGCGGCCGAGAAGCTCGCGAAAGCGCAACGGGCGCGCAAGCACAAGCGACATATCGCGAAGCTGCACGCCAAGGTCGCGAATGCCCGTGCCGATTTCCAACACAAGCTCGCGCTCAATCTGGTCCGTCGCTTCGATTACATCGCGGTCGGCAACGTGTCGGCCGCGAAGCTCGCCAGATCCAGGATGGCGAAGAGCGTCTACGACGCATCCTGGTCGTCCTTTCGGGACAAGCTCCGTTACAAGGCGATCGCGCACGGAGCCACGTTCGAGGAAGTCGACGAAAGCGGTTCCACCCAGTCCTGTTCGGCGTGCGGGTCGAAAGACAGCACGACGCGGCCGAAAGGTATCGCGGGACTGCGAATAAGGGAATGGAAGTGCAGTAGCTGTGGTGTCGTGCATGATCGTGATACCAATGCTGCGCTGAACATTCTCCGATGCGGACGTGCATCGCCAGGTGTGGGAATCCTCCGAATTTAGGCGCGGAGGAGGACGTCAACAGAGCCCCTTGCTGATCGTGACCGGCGCGCCGGCCGGCTGCGGATCCGGCAGCCCCGCGACCTGGCGCACGGCCGCCAGGATCCGCAGGTGGGTGCCGCAACGGCACAGATTCGGTTCCATGTGGGTACGCAGTTCGCGTTCGGTCGGTTTCGGATTGCGTTCGAGCAGCGCTTGCGCGCGCATGATCATGCCCGCGATGCAATAGCCGCACTGCGCCGCCTGGTGATCGATGAACGCCTGCTGAAGCTTGCCCGGCCGCTCGGCGGTGCCGAGGCTCTCGAGGGTTCTGACTCTGCGCGCGCCGACCGCGGAGACCGGGATCAGGCACGAGAACATCGGCTTGTCGTCGACGATCACGGTGCATGCGCCGCATTGTCCGAGGCCGCAGCCGAACTTCGCGCCGTGCAGGTGCAGATCGTTGCGCAGCGCATAGAGGAGCGGCGTGGACGGATCGATGTCGAGCGTGTGCCGCGCGCCATTGACGGTGAGGGTGATCATCGCGTGCTGTCCTCTTTTCTGAGCTGCGCCGCCATGGCTTCGATGCCGTTCCACGCGGGGCGATCCGAGTACGCTTCGCGGATATAGGCGGCGAGGTCCGCGATCTGGCGGTCGTCGTACGGGTCGATGAACGACGGCATGTAGTTCAGCGTGTCCTCGCCATGCCAGCCGATGCCGTTGAACATCATCTGGATCGCATTGCGCGGCGTGTCCGCGGCGACCGCCGTGCTGAACGCGAGTGTCGGCCGCTCGCCGATCGACTGCATCGGCGCCGCCGGCCCGTGGCACTGCGCGCACGATGCCTGGAACAGAACCGCGCCGCGTTGTCCGGCGGGTGTCGCGGGCGCCCGCGCGGCGTCGACCGCGGCGGTCCGCGGGCCGCCCGGTTTCTGGATCGACAGGATGTACGTGGCGATTGCCTCGACGTCGTCCGCGGGCACGGTCGCGAGATCGCGCGTGACGGGAAGCATCGGTCCGGCGGCCGCGCCGTGCTCGCTCGCGCGGCCGGTGCGCAGGTACGTCACCAGTTGCGCCTGCGTCCACGGACGTGCCGCGCTGCCGAGCGCATTGAGCGGCGGCGCTTCCCAGCCGTCGACGATGCCGCCGTCGAACGCCTTGCCTGCCTGTTCGCCGCCGATCGCGTTCAGCGGCGAGTGACAGGACGCGCAGTGGCCGAGACCGTCGACGAGCGCCTTGCCGCGATTCCACTGCGCGGATTGCGACGGGTCCGGCGCGTACGCCCCCTCGCGCAGGAACAGGACGTTCCAGAACGCGACCAGCGGGCGGAAGTTGAGCGGGAAGATCAGGTCGTTCTTCGGCGTGTTCGCTTGAACCGGCTCGCGCGTCATCAGGTACGCGTACGCGGCCGCGATGTCGTCGTCGGACATGCGCGTGAAATGAAGGTACGGGAAGGCCGGGTAGAGCGGATGACCGTCGCGGGCGATCCCGCTGCGCAGCGCACGCGCGAACGCGTCGCGCGACCAGCGGCCGATGCCGGTATCGGCGTCCGGCGTGATGTTGGTCGCGTAGATCGTGCCGAACGGCGTCGCGAGCGGCAGCCCGCCGGCGAACGGCTTGCCGTCCTTCGCCGTATGGCAGACGACGCAATCGCCGAGCGCGACCACGCGCGCGCCGGCCCGCACGAGTTGCGGATCGAACGACGCGCGCTCGGGCGGGTCGATCGGCGCGATCGACGGCCGGACCATGATCGCGGCCGCGACCGCGAGGCCGGCGACCGCGACGCCGGCCAAACCGAACCAGAGTCGTGTGTGCTTCATGCGCGCTCCACGCGAATCGGCCGCTCGTGCTCGATTCGACGCGCGCGACGCTGTGCGGCGGAAATCATGCGTCACTCCAGGATGGGCGCCATGCGCAGGCGAATGCCCGCACGACGGCTCGTGAAGGCAGTCTACGCGGGCGTCGCCGCCATTTCCTGAAGCTGCGCTGAAACGTTCTGAAGTCAGTGCGTCGTCGACACCGGCAGCCGGAACGTCAGCGCGGTCCCGCCGCCGTCGCGCGGCACGGCCTCGAGCGTGCCGCCGTGCGCCTCGATGATCGAGCGGCAGATCGCGAGGCCCATCCCCATGCCGTGCGGCTTCGTCGTGAAGAAGGGATCGAAGATCCGGCCGGCGATGCCGGCGTCGATGCCGGCGCCGCGATCCGCGATGCAGATGACCACGTGGCCGTCGCCGGCGTGCGACGCAACGTCGAGCTCGCGCGACGTGGCCGGGCCGTCCATCGCGTCGAGCGCGTTGGTGACCAGGTTCAGGATCACCTGCTGGAGCTGCGTGCGATCCGCCATCACGTGGAGGTCGTTGCAGTGCAGGTCGACGCGCAGTGCGACCTGCTTGGCGTCGATTTCGGGCGCCGTGAGATGCAGCATGTCGCGGATCAGCGCGTCGATCGCGAGCGGTGCGAGCGCGAGCGGCGCCTGGCGTGCGAGCGATCGCAACGCGCGGACGATGTCGGCCGCCCGCACGCCGGACGCGCGAATGTCCTCGAGGCTTGCGAGCGCTTCGTCGAGGTCGGGCTGCGTGCCGCGCAGCCAGCGCATGCCGGCACCCGCGCTCGTCACGATGCTGGTGAGCGGCTGATTGATCTCGTGCGCGATCGACGCGGCCAGCTCGCCCATCACGGTCACGTGCGCGGTGCGCGCGAGCTCGGTCCGGGCATGCCGCAGCGCGGCCTCCGTCTCGAGCCGGCGCGCGTTCTCGTCGATCAGTTCCGCATAGAGCCGTGCGGATTCGAGCGCGTTGGCCGCCTGCGGCGCCAGCACTTCCAGCATCGCGATGCGCCGCGGCGAAAACACGCCGTTGGTCAGCGCATTCTCGAGATAGAGCACGCCGATCAGCGCACCCTGTTTCAGCAACGGCAGGCAGAACAGCGAGCGCGTCGGATGCGCGCGCAGGCTGTCGACGTGATCGGGCACGCCTTCGCGGTGTGCGTTCGCGAGCACGACCGGCTTGCGGGTTCGCGCGACGGTGTTCAGGATCGACAGCGGAACGTCTTCCTCGGTGGGTTCGCCGCGCGCAATGTCGACGACGACGTCGCTGCCGACGATGCGCGCGGTTGCCTCGATCGTCAGCCGGTCGTGCCGTGCGAGCAGCAGCAGGCCGTAGCGCGCGCCCGCATAGACGATCATGTTGCGCATCAGCGTCTGGACCAGGCGCTCCAGCACGATTTCCTCGGACAGCGAATGCGCCGCGCGCATCGCGAGCGCGAAATCGAGGTCCTCGCGCGCGGGCACGGCCGGCCCGCCCGGCAACGGATCCATCACGAGGAACGGATGCTGCGCTTCCATTGCCTGCGTCTTGCCGGTCGCGCCCCAGCGCCGGTAGCACGCGTGTGCGAGCCGCAACTGATGGCGGGCCGGACCGCTCAGCCCGAGCGACGCGGCGTGGCGCGCGGCCAGTTCGTGCGCGAGCGCCTGTTCGTGCACGAAACCGCGCTCCGCCGCGAGGCTGGCGGAGGCCTCGTACTGCTGCATCGCGACGACATGCTCGCCGCGTACGCGGGCGAACTCGGCGTCGATCAGCGCGAGCTTGTTGCGGAACGTCGCCGGATTCCGGTCGCTCCACGCGGCGACGCGCGCGCGCTGCGGCGCGAAGCGTTCGAGCAGCCGGTCGGGCGGCGTGGCGCCGCCGTCGCTCGCGATGCCCGCCAGCACGCCGAACAGCTGGAAGTCGGACTGCATGATGTGCGCGGGCGTCGACCACGCGAACGGTGCGGCCGCATCGAGCGATGCGCGCGCCGCGTCTGCGTCGCCGAAGATGAACGCCGCCTGGCCGGCGAGCACGTCGGTCCAGAACTGCAGCACCGACATCGGCGTCCTGGTCGACGCACGGGTGCGCCAGGTGCCGATCGGCCGATCGAAGCCGAGCTGCAGCGCGTCGACGAATTCCGATTGGGTGGAAACGAGGTCGACGATGTCGTCGTAACGCGCGCCGCGCGCGATTTCCAGCAGCGGATCGATCTCGTCGCGGATCGCGGGCAGCGCCTCGCCCATCGACAGCAGATCGCTGACGATGTGGTTGCAGCTGTAGCACATCCAGCGCAGCTCGGCGCTCGCATTGCCCGCCGCCTTCGCATCGCGCGCGCATTCGAGCGCGTACGACAGCGGCCGGGTCCAGACGCTCACCTGGTCGAGCGCGATCAGCGTCGCGGAACGGTAGCGCTCGAAGCCGTGGCGATCGACCAGCGCGAGCGCGACCTGCGCGAATGCGAAACCGTCGTCGTACGCATCGTGATGCTGGGCAATGCTGACGCCGTACCAGGCGAGGCCCTGCACCGACGCGGCGGTGACGCCGTGCTGCAAGGTCAGCCGGACCATGGTCGCGAAATGCAGCAGCATCAGCCCGCCGCTCGGATAGAACATCGCGGCCTCGAGCGCGGTCAACAGCGCCATCGTGGCTTCCACGCGCGTGTCGGTCATGACGGGCAAGTCGACGAGGGCGTGGATGGCGCGGCCGCCGAGCGCCTCCTGCACCGCGTCGCAGGCTGCCGCGAGATCGGCCTCGACCGGCTCGGCGGGCAGTTCCACGCCGAGCAGGGCCAGCCCGGCCAGCGCGACGTCGACGGCCTGCCGGTAGCGTGACTCCACCGTGAGTTGCGCGGCCTTCAGCCGGTGGGCCTCGGCACGGTCGGCCGGCGTGCGCGTGCGCGCCATGAGCGCGTCGATCGCGATGGCCGCCTGCGCGGTTTCGCCGGTGGCGAGGAGCAGGCCGCTGCGAAGGATGCCGATTCGGCTCGCGAGACCATAGTGCTGCGCCCACGCGTGGGGACCGAGCAGCGATTGCGCGGACGCGAGAAACGACAGTGCGCGATCGCGCGCGGCGGCCGGGGCCGCCGCCTGTGCCGCCGCGACCAGCACATCCGCGAAGGCGAGCGCGAGCGCGCGGTCGAGCGGCGCGGCTTTCGCCTGCTCGATCTGGCTCGCCAGGGCGAGCAGGCATTCGGTCGACGAACGGTCCACGCGGGCGAGCATCGCCGCGGCGATCCGGGTGTGGCGCAGCGCGCGTTCCGCGCGGTCGGTGAGCGCGTAGACAGCCTCGAGGACGCGGTCGTGAACGAAGCGCCAGCGATTGCCGGCGAGCGACACGAGGCCGGCCTGACGCGCGGGGTCCATCCAGAAACTGAGTTCCGCGCGCGTCTTGCCGGCGGCTGCGCACAGCAGCGTATCGTCGGCGTCGATGCCGATGCACGCCAGCAGCGACAGCAGCATTCTCGATTCGTGCGGCAGCCGCTGCATCCGGTTCTCCAGCAGGCTGACGACGTTCTCGCTCGGGAAGCGCGCGTCGATATCGGCCGAAGACCATTGCCATGTTTGCCGTGCCGCGTCGTAGTCGAGCAGCCGCTCGTCGATCAGCGCACGCAGCAGTTGCTGGATGTGGAACGGATTGCCACCGGTGTTGCGGTGAACGATGGCGCCCAGCCCGGACAGCCGATCCGGCGCGTCGCGGAGCATCCCGGCCAGCATGCGCGGGACGTCGGCGGCGCCCAGCGGCGCGAGCGTCAGGGTCGACACGCGCGTGCGGTCGAGCTGCCGCAGGAAGCGGCGGAAGGCCGGCGCGAGTGTGTGCTGCGGCCCGCTCCGATAACCGGCGACGATACAGAAATGTGCCGGCGGATCGGCCGCGAGCGACGCGAGACACGCGAGCGTCGCGTCGTCGGCCCACTGGATGTCGTCCAGCGTCACGACGAGCGGTTCGGCCGGCGCCGCGAACGCGCGGAAAGCGTTCACGACGATCTGGCATAGCCGAAATTCCGGAATCGCATCGGCGTGGGCGTACGCGACGGGCTCGACGTCGAGCAGCCACGTGATTTCCGGGAAGATGCGCGCCAGCAGGCTGGCCTGACGGCCCACGCAGTCGCGCAGCCGCGCGGCAATCGCCGCGATTTCATCGTCGCGCCGGGCCAGCGCACTGCCGAACAGCGTGCGCAACGCCTGCAGCACGGGCGCGTAGGGCCGGGCGGGCTGGAACTGGCCGACCTTCGCCGACGCGCACCACGCGGTGCGCGACGCGGCGCGCACGTCGCGCGTGAAAGCCTCGATCAGCGCGGTCTTGCCGATGCCGGCCGCCCCGTCGATCAGGACGATGGCTGCCTCGCCGGTTCGCGATACGTTCGCGCGTATCGCATCGAGCCGGCGCGACTCGGGCTCGCGGCCGACCAGCAGGTCGGCCGTGTGCAGGCCGCCGAGCGGAGCGCTGCCGCCGAGCGTGAACGGCTCGACGGGGCCCGAGGTCCGCCAGTCGCGCAGGATGCGTTCGAGGTCGCGCTGCACCGTTTCGCAGGACGGATAGCGGTCGGCCGGCTCCTTCGCGATCAGCTTCAGGATCAGGTCGTTCAGGATGGCCGGCACGTCTTCGCGAAAGGCCGTGGGCGGCGCCGGTTGCATGGCGACGTGCGCATGAACCCATTCGGAAGCTGACGTGGCCTGGTACGGCAGCGCGCCGGTCAGCAGGCGGAACAGCGTGATGCCGAACGCGTAGAGGTCGGAGCGCTCGTCGACGCACGCGCCCTCCGAGACTTCAGGCGCCGCGAACGCGGCGAAATCCGTGCGGATCGTGCGCTCGGCGATAGGCTCCGTGCGCCGGTCGCGGGCATGCGCAAACGAGCGGAGCATGACCGTGCCGTTCGGCGCGGTGACGAAACTGGCCGGTTGCAGATCGCCATGCAGCCAGCCGCGCCGATGCAGTTCCCCTAGCGTGCGCGCGGCATGGATCGCGGTGTCGAGAAAGACTTCGAGCGGCAGCGGTTCGTCGGCCAGCGTGTCGAACGCTTGTACGTCGACACGCGGATAAACGAGCACCGGGCCGTCGGCCGCGCGGATCAGCGCGGCGGGAATCAGCGCCCACCCCGGTTCCAGCACGTCGTTCAATGCGAACTCGCGCTCGAATTGCCGGCAGCGCGAATCGAATTCCCAGCGGGTCTGGCATGCCGACCACACGCGTCCCGTGTCGGCGTCCGTCAGGTCGAACCGCAGGATGTCGCCGGAGCGAACCGCATTCGACACGCTGGCGCGCGCGAACCAGTCGGCGTCCATTCGATTCGCGTTGTCCGGGGTGAGCAAAGCTGGGTTCACGGTGGCGTGGCAGGCGGGTTGAAGCAGGGTGTAAGCGGCTCGTAAAGCGGCATCGGCCGGGCTGAATGCGCGCGTGGCGGCGGGCCCGTGCATTGTCCGTCAGCTCGCGAGAATTTGCAGTACTTGCGGCAGAGCCGGCGACCGACGCGTGCCGGCACCGGACTAAACCTATGGATAATGGTCCGCGCGCCTGTCGCGCCATACGATCCGTTCACGCTTTCCGACATGCCGCGACGCGGCCGGAAGGGCAGGACAGAGCGTGCCGCCTCGCGAGGCGGCGCACGGTTTCACGCAGCATGGGCGGGTGCGGATCATGTACAGGTTCGGTCGGGTGACGGTCTCCCTTGAGTGCCGCGAAGTCTACGTCGACGGGCAGTCGCGATATATCGGCGCCCGCGCGTTCGAGATCCTCGAGCTGCTGGTGAAGGCAGCCGGCAGGCTCGTATCGAAGGAAGAAATCATGCAGGCCGTGTGGCCACACACGATCGTGGTCGAGAACAACATCCAGGTGCACGTGTCGACGCTGCGCAAGCTGTTCGGCGGCAAGCACGGCTGGATCCGGACCGAACCGGGCCGCGGATATCGCCTTGCTCCGCCGGTCGACCTTTCCCGCGCCGAGCGCGAGCCGGAGCGGTTCGACGCGGCGGGCGGCGCACGCGCCGGCGGCGTGTCGCGCAAATGCCCGCTGATCGGCCGCGAGCGCGACGCGGCCGAACTGCACGCGCTGCTCGAGCGCGAGGCGCTCGTCACGCTGGTCGGGCCCGGCGGTGTCGGCAAGACGCATCTCGCGCAGGAGGTCGTCGCGGCCTGGTCGGCGGCATGCGGCATCGAGTCGATCCGGCTCGATCTCGCCGGCCGGCCGGGCGGCGCGACGCTCGAATCCGCGGTGCTGGACGCACTCGGCGCGCCGGGCAGCCCGGCCGCCGAGCCGGCGGATGTCGTGCGCGCGATCGGCGGGCGGCGCGTCATGCTGGTGTTCGACAATGCCGAGCAGCATGTCGATGAACTCGCGGCGCTCTGCGAAGCGATCACGGCGGGAAATACCGGCGCGCTGCTCGTCGTGACGAGTCGCGAACCGTTGCGGGTCGCCAGCGAGCGCGTGTACCGGGTCGGCCCGCTGCCGGTGCCGCCGGCCGGTGCGAACGGCGACGAGATCCTCGCGTGCGGTGCGGTCCGCATGTTTCTGGCGCGCGCGCGCGCGATGGGCACCGACATTCCCGCGGACAGGCAGACGCTTGACGCGATCGCGACCATCTGCCGCCGCCTGAGCGGCCTGCCGCTCGCCCTCGAACTCGGCGCGGCCCGTGTGGCATCGCTCGGGATCCAGGGATTGGCCACCGATCTCGACAAGTCCGTCCTGTCGTTGTCCGGCGGCCTGCGCACGGCCCATCCGCGCCAGCAGACCCTCAGGGCCACCATCGAGTGGAGTTACCAGTTGCTCGACGATGCGGAGCGCATCGTGCTGTGCCGTCTCGCGGTGTTTCCGGATGCATTCCGGCTCGACGCGGCGTGCGCGCTGGGCGCCTGCGACGAACCGGCCGCCGATCAGGTGCTCGACTGCGTCGTCAGCCTCGCGTCGAAATCGCTGCTGGTCGTCCATTCCGTCGGGCTTTCGAAGCGCTACTCGTTGCTCGAGGTCGTGCGCGCCTATGCGCTCGAGAAGCTGGCGGAGTCCGGCGAGGCCGGTCGCGTTCATGCCCGATATGCGTCCTTCGTGGCGGAGGCGCGCGCGGACGGGCTGCCGCCGACGCCGGTCGCGTCCGCGCAACCGGTGCCGGCGCTCAGGCGGTGGGCGTGATACGTCTGTCGATACCGCTCGAGCGGTATCGCGATGTTCTGGATTGACACAGATTTCGGGTTCTCATTTCATGGGCATGGTTTGCATCATCGATGACGATGCGTCGGTCCGCAAAAGTCTTGCCAGCCTGTTGAAATCGGCTGGCTATACGGCATTGCCGTTTGCGTCGGGCGAGGAATTCCTCGCGAGCGGCCCGCTGGACGATGCGGTTTGCGTGCTGATCGACCTGAAGATGAAGGGGATGAGCGGCCTCGACGTTCAGCGCCTGCTGGTTCAGCGCAACGCGACGATTCCGGTCATCTTCATGTCGTCGCACGGGGATGACGAGTCGGTTCGTCGCGCACTCGCGCAAGGCGCGGTCGCGTTTCTGCGCAAGCCGTTTTCATCGGACGATATGATCAATCTGATCGATCAGGCCGCATCGGGCGGGGGCCCTGCCTGACGGCCCCCGTCGATCGGCCGGATCGCGGCTGCCTGGCATTTCCGCGGGGCTCCCGGCTCGTTTATCATTTCATGATGAACGGGACGCCTGTACAGGGAAAGCAATGGCAAGCACGCCGGATATGACGTCGATCGTCTATGTGGTCGACGACGATGAAACGCTGCGGCGCGCGTTGAGCGCGCTGTTGCGTTCGGCCGGTTTTCGCGTCGAGACCTTTGCATCGTCGCGGGCGTTTCTCGCGTTCGAGCGGCCCGATGTGGCGAGCTGCCTGATCCTCGATGTGCGTCTTGCCGACGAGAGCGGGCTGGCCGTTCAGGAGGAAGCCGTGCGCACGGGGCTGAACGTGCCCATCCTGTTCATGACGGGCTACGGTGACGTGGCCACGACGGTCAAGGCGATGAAGGGCGGCGCACTCGACTTCCTGACGAAGCCGTTCGACGACGATGCGATGCTCGATGCCGTCGGCCGCGCACTGGCCGGGGACCGC
The DNA here is from genome assembly GCF_003853425.1 of Burkholderia sp. Bp9140. Taxonomy (NCBI): domain Bacteria; kingdom Pseudomonadati; phylum Pseudomonadota; class Betaproteobacteria; order Burkholderiales; family Burkholderiaceae; genus Burkholderia; species Burkholderia sp. Bp9140. Next base: position 8,227 of record NZ_QTPQ01000046.1, on the reverse strand, counting down.
GACCGTCTCGCGCGCGATCGCGCATTGCGTGTGCTGCGTCAGGCCTATGCGTCGTTGACGCCGCGCGAACGCGAAGTAATGAGCCATGTGGTCGCGGGTCTGATGAACAAGCAGATCGCGTCGCGTCTCGGCCTGCAGGAAATCACGGTGAAGGTGCACCGGGCGCAGGTCATGAAGAAGATGCAGGTGCGCACGCTGCCGGACCTCGTGCGGCAAGCCGAAGCGCTGGGCGTGCGCCCGGGCGGCGCGCCCGAATGAGCCGGCGCTGGACCGGCGGCCGTTCCGCGTCGACGCGCGCGGCAATCAGATGGCTGCGCCCTGAAAATTCCTGAAACAAGCTGAAGGGCGCGCCGGCCGGCGCGCCGTGCGGCGACGTTTACGCCTTCAGGAACGCGAGCAGTTCGGCATTGATCCGCTCCGCGTCGACGACGCACATGCCGTGCGAGCCGCCGGGGATGACCTTGAGTTGCGCGTGCTTGACGATCTTCGCGGACAGGCGCGCGGAATCGTCGATCGGCACGATCTGGTCGTCGTCGCCGTGCAGGATCAGCGTCGGGACGTCGATCTTCTTCAGGTCCTCGGTGTAGTCGACCTCGGAGAATTCCTTCACGCACAGATACTGGCCATACACGCCGCCCATCATCCCTTGCGCCCAGAATGCGTCGATCGTGCCCTGCGATACCTTCGCGCCGGGGCGATTGAAGCCGAAGAACGGCACGGCGAGATCCTTGTAGAACTGCGAACGGTTCTCGGCGACGTTCTTGCGGATGCCGTCGAATACGTCCATCGGCAAGCCACCGGGATTGGACGGCGATTTCACCATTTGCGGCGGCACGGCGCCGATCAGCACGGCCTTCGACACGCGCTTCGTGCCGTGACGGCCGATGTAGTGCGCGACTTCGCCGCCGCCGGTGGAGTGGCCGACGAGCGTGGCTTCGCGCAGGTCGAGCGCATTCATCAGCGCGGCGAGATCGTCCGCGTAGGTATCCATGTCATTGCCTTGCGACGGCTGGCTCGATCGGCCGTGACCGCGGCGATCGTGCGCGATCACGCGGTAGCCGTGCTGCACCAGGAACAGCATCTGCGCATCCCATGCATCGCCACACAGCGGCCAGCCGTGCGAGAAGACGACCGGGCGGCCGCTGCCCCAGTCCTTGAAATAGATCTGCGTACCGTCTTTCGTGGTGATCGTGTTCATCGCATGGGCTCCTTGATGGGCGGATGAGGCATGTTTGGGGGCGGCAGCGGCGGCGGCCGGCAGCGCGGCGGCTGCAACGGCGGTCGCGCCGGCAAGCAGCATGTCTCGGCGGCGCGCCGAGGGGACGGCGTCGGTGTCTGCGGGGCGCATTGAAGCTCCTTGAACGTGCGGTGGAACGATGCCGCGTGGAATGGAAGGTCCGGATCTGCCCGCATGCGGCAATCTCGCCGGCAGACGGCGTGCGTTCGCGCTCGTGGGCCGGCGGGCGCACGAGGGGAGCGAACGAACGTCGACGGGAGCCTATCGCGGGGCCGGGCGGCCTGTACTGAAATCCGGCTGAATTTTCATGAACCGGTCGTGCCGCGCGCCGCGCGTGCGGGGCGGCCAGAACAATTAAGCCGGGGAATCAAGACTCTTCAGCGGCCGCCCGCTATCGTCAGCATCAAGCCGTCCCGTCGCGGGTCGCTGCCGGTTCGCGCCGGCGGGTGACGACCGTGACGGGCGCGGATGCGAAACGTCCGAATCTCTCGCCATTTGCCTGGATATGCCGTCATGGACGCATTCGATCGCTGGGAGCACGTGATGACGCTGCTCGATCCGTCGCCCGGTGCAAGCCGCTGCGCGTCGTCGAATCTTCGCGACCGCGACATCGCGCGCCGCCGTCATCGTGACGATGCACGCGGTGCGTCGAGCGGTGGCGCACGCCGCCGGTGCGCGATCGTCGCGATCGAGCGGCAGACCGATTCGTCGGTACTCGTGTCGTGGAGCGATCCGACGCACTGCCGGTATGACGAGCAGCGCTGGATCAGCGCAAAGTCCCGCTCGCTGGGGCGCTGCGCACTGACCGGCCAGCCGATTCGCACCGGCGACGCGATCTACAAGCCGCAGTGGCGCGGATCGAAGCGTCCCGCGAATTGCTGGGAGGCGATCCTCGCGTCCGAACTGGACCGGTTCATCGTCAGGATGTCCCGTTCGTGACCGGAGACGGTGCATCCCAATCATCGGCCGCGGCGGGCGGCCGAGATTTTTTCCATCTCCAAGGTAGCTTCATGAGCACGTTCACGACACGCGACGGCGTCTCGATTCACTACAAGGACTGGGGCGCGGGGCGCCCTGTCGTGTTCATTCACGGCTGGCCGTTGAACGCGGACATGTGGGACGTCCAGATGCATCATCTCGCATCGCACGGCTTTCGCTGCATCGCGTACGACCGGCGCGGCTTCGGCCGCTCCGGCCAACCGTGGACGGGCTACGACTACGATACGCTGGCGGACGATCTCGCGACGCTGATCGAGACGCTCGGATTGCGCGACGTGACGCTCGTCGGCTTTTCGATGGGCGGCGGCGAGGTTGCCCGATACATCGGCCGGCACGGTACGCACCACGTGGCGAAGGCGGTCCTGATCGGATCGGTGACGCCGCTGGTCGCGCGGCGCGACGATCATCCGGACGGCGTCGACGTCGCGGTGTTCGACGGCATTCGCTCGGCGATCGTGGCGGATCGCGCGGCATTCTTCGAGCACTTCTGGCCGTTGTTCACCGGTTCGAACCGGGCGGATTCGACGATCTCGCGCGCCGCGCTCGACTGGACCTCGTTCATGGCGCTGCAGGCGGGATTGAAGGGCACGCTCGATTGCGTCCGTGCATTTTCCGAAACCGATTTCAGGACGGATCTCGACCGGTTCGACGTACCGACGCGCGTGATTCATGGCGACGACGACCAGACGGCGCCGCTCGCGCTGACGGGGGCCGCCACGGTGGCGCGCGTGCCGCACGCGACGCTGAGCGTGTACGAGGGCGGCCCGCACGCGCTGTATCTGACGCATGCGCAGCGATTGAACGACGAACTGCTGGCGTTCGTCCGCGCGTGACACGGCGGACGGTCCGGGAACCCGTACGTTGAAACACGGGCGCGCAAACGTCGCGCGCCCGGATGTCCGTGTCGGCCGATGCAGGAGAAAAATGGAAGCCGAACCGGTGGTCGTATTTTCGTAAAGCAACGCATTCGTCGGTGCATCACGGCGTCTCGTGTCCCGCATGGATGGCACGGTGTCGCGTCGCGTAGAGCGGGCGCGAGGCGCGCGGATTCCGACAGTTCAAAAAATTTGCTCGTTCCGTTCTAATCATTCGAATCAATATACACAGCAAATGCCGTAGCATTGGTGTCAGATCGATGTCGTTCTGGACAAGGCATCGATAAATGCCCTCGATTAGAAATTCCCATGATCCGCATTGGAACGCTTCACGTTTTTCTCGACAGACGTGAAATTCGCTCGAACGGCAAACTGTTACGCATCGGCAGCCGTGCATTCGAAATCCTCGAACTCCTGATTCAGGCAAATGGCGCGCTGGTCTCGAAAGACGAGATCATGCAGCGCGTGTGGCCGCACACGATCGTGGAGGAAAACAACCTGCAGGTGCATATCGCGTCGTTGCGCAAGGCGCTGGCCCGGGACCGGAATCTGATCGTCACGGTGCCGGGGCGCGGCTATCGGCTCGTCGGCCGACCCGCCGAAGGCGAAGGCGGAGCCCCCGTGCGTCTCGCGACGCCGCGGCTCGCGCCCGCGCCGACCGCGCTCGTGGGGCGGGAGCAGATGGTTGCCGATGTCCTCGCGGCGCTCGACGCGTCTCGCGTCGTGACGCTGGTCGGTGCGGGCGGCATCGGCAAGACGCGCGTCGCGATCGAAGCCGCGATCCGGGCCGAGACGCGCTTTCCGGATGGGGCGGCGGTCGTATCGCTGGCGACGGTTGCGTGCCCGCAATGCGTCCCCGACGCGCTGGCGGATGGCCTGGACATCGCGCTGCCGGCCCGATCGCGGACGCTCGAAGCGGTGCTGGCGAGCGTCGCGCATCGCAGGATGTTGCTCGTGCTCGACAATTGCGAGCATCTGCTTGACGCGGCGGCGCGGATCGCGGCCGTGTTGACCGAGTCCGACACCGGGCTGCGTGTGCTGGCGACCAGCCGCGAGGCGCTTCGCATCCACGGCGAGCGGCAGTGTCCGGTGCCACCGCTCGATGTCCCCGACGAGCGCGCCGGCGCGGCCGAGACACTGGGCGCAAGCGCGGTGCAACTGTTCGCGGCGCGCGCGCGCGCGGCCGCCCCGCGCTTTCCGCTCGACGAACGCAGCGTGTCCCTGATGGCGTCGGTGTGCCGACGTCTCGACGGTCTGCCGCTGGCCATCGAGCTGGCCGCTGCCCGTGCGGCCGTGCTCGGCATCGACGTACTGGCCGCCCATCTCGACGACCATTTCAGGTTGCTGACCGGCGGTTTTCGCACCGCATTGCCGCGTCACCGGACGCTGCAGGCCATGTACGACTGGAGCTACCGCTTGCTGGGGGACGCGGAACGCGTGCTGCTGCGATGGCTTGGCGTGTTCCGCGACGGCTTTTCGATCGACGCGGTGCGGGACGTGGTCGGAACGCGGCTCGGGGTCGATGCGGACCTGCTCGACACGATCGCCGGCCTCGTGTCGAAGTCGCTCGTGAGCGTCGAGAATGCGCACGGCGCGCCGCGCTACCGGTTGCTGACGACGACGCGCGCCTACGCACTGCAGCAGCTCGCGAACAACGGCGAATGCGCGGAGGCCGCGCTTGCGCACGCGCACTATTTCCATGCGTTGTTCACGCTGGCGCCGGGCGGATCGCGGCTCGACCGGGTTCGCGGCGAACTCGGCAATCTGCACGCGGCGCTCGACTGGGCATTCTCGCCGGACGGCGACGCGGAGACCGGCATCGCGCTGGCGGCCGTGGCGGTGCCGTGCCTGTTCGACCTGTCTCTCGTCGACGAGGGGAGGGAATGCGCGCGCGCGGCGCTCGAGGCGATGCGGGATCGGGATGCGACGTCGGTCCATGCCGATGCGCGCATGCGCGTGCTGGCCGCGTATGCGGCCGCGCTTGAACGACCCGCCGGATCGAACCGCGGTATACACGATGCGTGGCCGGAAGCGAACGCGCTTGCATGCGAGACCGGCGAGGGCGGGCGGCTGCCGCGCGAACCGTAACGGCGCGCGTGGCCGGCTCGATCACGATGTGTCGGCCGATGCCCGGGCCTGGACGCGTGGCTCGAGAACGCGATGCAGTGCGCGCTCGATGGGTTCCCGCGACACGGCGGGATCACGCAAGCGCGAGGAACCGGTCGACGAGATCGGGGCGATCGAGCTGCTCGACCCACCACCGCAACGCACGGCCGGCTTCGTCGTCGCGCCACGCCAGGTAGCAATGCGTGGTGTCGCGCATGCCGGTCACCTGGCGGGCCACGAGCTTGCCCTGCGCGATCGCGCGGGCCGCGATGCAATCCGGAAGCGTGCCGACGGCGAGCCCTTCGCACTGCGCGGCCAGTTTTGCCGCGAGCGTGGGCAGCGCGAGCGTCGACTGCCCGGCATCGACGGCGACCGAGCGCGGCTGCAGTTCGCGAGACGTATCGGTGATGACGGCGCCGCGATACTCGACGACCGACGCCATCGACAGCGGTTCGGGCATCGCCGCGAGCGGATGGGTCGGGGCGACGGCGAACACGTGCCTGAGCATGCCGATCGGTCGCGCAACGAGGCCCGGCAGTTCAGGCGGCTCGTCCGCCGCACCGACGACGAGATCCGCGCGGCGCGAAACCAGTGCGTCCCAGGTGCCACCGAGGACTTCGGTGGAGAGCCGCAGCCGCGTGTCCATCTCGAGCCCGTAGAACGCATGCACGTAAGGCCATAGCGCGTCGAACGGCAGGATCTCGTCGACACAGATGCGCACCTCGGTTTCCCAGCCTTGCTGCGCGCGCTGCGCCTTGCGCTCGAGCTGTTCCGCCGCATGCAGCAGCCGCCGGCCTTCCTCGACGACGATGCGACCCGCATGGGTGAGCTTCGCACGGCGTCCGCTGCGGTCGAACAGGGCGACGCCGAGGTCGCCCTCGAGCTTTTGCACGAGGTAAGTCAAGGCCGACGGTACGCGATGCAGCAGTTCCGCGGCTTCGGCGAACGTGCCGGTGCGGTCGATCGCGTCCAGCGCTTCGAGCGCTTCGAATGACAGCTTCATGTTGGATTTCACAGGCGGGGCGTCGGGCTGCCATGTTAACGCCGGGAACCGCCTTGTCCAGTCAATGACGGTCCGTCATGTCGGCGTCGATTCGCGGTGCTTCGCCGCGGCATTGGCGGGCTGCGCGCCGGGCAGGGCGCCGAACATGTGCTGGCTGCACTTCGCCTCGCTCCATGCGGTCTTCAGGTGGATGCCCGCGAGCATCCGGCGCGCGACCGGCAGGATCTGTTCGCCGGCAAGGATGCCCAGCAGGCCGACCAGCGCGATGGTGGGCGGAGCGGGCGATTGCACGCCGATCAACGCGTAGACGGCGCCGGCGAGAATGCCGGCCAATATCGAGGAAATGTACGGTTTCATAGTACGAATTGAAGTGAATGACAACCGTGTGGAAGGATGCGGAAAAATCCCGGCCGACGAACGGACGTAGTCGAAAAAGAGCCTATCAGGTCATCGCGGGCGCGGCGCGAAAATTCAACTGATTTAAGGTTTTTTCAGGACTTGTTTCGCGGATGTTTTTAAACAGAACGATTAATTGGCAGTGTTGCAGGTTTCCGTATTGAATGGCAGGCGTTGGCAGGAAAACCTCCCAGCACAGCGCATCGGGCGCCGCCGCCCCCCGGCTTGCCGGCAAGGCAGGCGCTATTTTTCTCCCCGTCAAAGGACATCACCGCCATGAGCAATCCGAAGCTTGAAGTTCTCACCCCGCAGAACAGCCAGCTGATCTTCATCGACCAGCAACCGCAGATGGCGTTCGGCGTGCAGTCGATCGATCGCCAGGCGCTGAAGAACAACGTCGTCGGCCTCGCGAAGGCTGCGAAGGTATTCAACATCCCGACCACGATCACGACGGTCGAAAGCCTGGGCTTCTCGGGTCATACCTATCCCGAGCTGCTCGACGTGTTCCCGAACCAGAAGACGCTCGAACGCACGTCGATGAACTCGTGGGACGACCAGAAGGTGCGCGACGCGTTGGCCGCGAACGGCCGCAAGAAGGTGGTCGTGTCCGGCCTGTGGACGGAAGTCTGCAACACCACGTTCGCACTGTGCGCGATGCTCGAAGGCGACTACGAGATCTACATGGTGGCCGACGCATCGGGCGGCACGACGCAGGCCGCGCACGACTTCGCGATGCAGCGGATGGTGCAGGCGGGCGTCGTGCCCGTCACGTGGCAGCAGGTGCTGCTCGAATGGCAGCGCGACTGGGCACGCCGCGAGACCTACGATGCGGTGATGGCGATCGCGAAGGAGCATTCGGGCGCGTACGGGATGGGCGTCGACTACGCGTACACGATGGTCCACAAGGCCGCCGAGCGTACGCTGACGCCGCACGAGTCGGTTCCGCCCGTGCCGGCGAAGTGACACGGACAGTCGCGACTGTCGATGCTGCCGCGGCGTGTGCCCTGCGCGCGCCGCGGCGGCGATACGTCAATGCGGGCGGCGTGACGCGGTCGACCCGCCCACGCCGCCCGCGGAGCGTTTGCCGGGCGGACGCCTGCATTCCAATTTGTTCGGGAGATTGATCGTATGGAACCTTATCTGGTTTCCCTTGGTGCGGGCCTGCTGATAGGCGTGATCTACAGCGCAATCAAGGTTCGCTCTCCCGCACCGCCGCTGATTGCCCTGGTCGGGTTGCTCGGCATGGTGATTGGCGTGCAGGCGGTCCCCGCCCTCAAGCAGCTCATCGGCCTTTGATCGAAGTGAGGTGACGCATATGACCGCAACCGAAACCCAACCGGATTTGATCCTCCGCAACGGCAGGTTCACGACCCTGGACCGCGCGAACCCGACGGCGACGGCGGTGGCGATAGCCGCCGGCCGCTTCGTCGCGGTCGGCAGCGACGCGGACGTGATGCCGCTCGCGGGCCGCGCGACGAAGGTCGTCGATCTCGAGGGCCGCAGCGTGCTGCCGGGCCTGACCGACAACCACTGCCACGTGATTCGCGGCGGCCTGAACTACAACATGGAGCTGCGCTGGGACGGCGTGCGCTCGCTCGCGGTCGCGATGGA
>NZ_QTPQ01000045.1:0-70838 GCF_003853425.1 Burkholderia sp. Bp9140 | reverse complement strand
GCGTCATAGCGATACCGCCGCTCGGCAAGCGGCGCGGGCGACGTCGACCGCTGGATCGTCTGCTGCAGCACGCGTCCCGCCGGATCGTAGTGCGTGCGCTGCCCGACCTTGCTCGACAGCATACGTACCGTCTCGCGATGAAGATCATCGCGCTCGAACTGCACGCGCTCCTCGCCATCGAGCAGCATCCCATGCACATGGCCGGACCCATACATCAACCAATCGACCGCATGCCCGTCCGGCCGCACGGTACGTCGTCGGTTGCCGAGCTCGTCGTATTCGTGATGCCACACGTAGCTGCGCCGTTCGCCGAACAGATCGTACACATGATGTTCGCGCACCAGATTGCCGACCGGATCGAAGAAGAACTGCACGCGGCTGTACCGGTTCACCGCGCCGATCAGCCTACCGCTCGGATCGTAAGCAAACCGTTCTTCGCTTTCCCCTGCCACACGCTTCATCAGACGGCCGCTTGCGTCGACGTCCATCGACGTCACGCAACCCGCCTCATCAATCGAAACGAGGCTGCCGCTATCGTGACTTATCTGACAAGACTGGTCCTGCGGCAACAATTTCAGCCCAAACCGCCAATAACACCAAGGGCCGCGTCAACGCTCCCATTCTGCCAGCTCAACATCTAGTCCGGTTTGCAAGCCGACAGAAACACAGGGATGCCTGCATCACCGCTGTCTTGCCTACGCATTGTCTTAACGTGCAACTACCCCGCTGCTCGCTAACGGCCAATTGATACATTATTTATATATTCAGCTCAATTTCAACAAAACAAATGAAACTCTCTCTCTAATTTTCTCGGATGCATCATCTTTCATAGCAGCAAGCCGAGAAACAATTTCAACACCACCAGGTGCTCCCTCGCTCTGTGTTAGATGATCAATCAACGCACCCCGAGAATGATCACCATTCAGCAACCTATAGATGAATGTATCCAGCCACTCAGATGCAACTATTTTCATAGTCGGAGCCGCCTGCATCAGAGCACTTACAACCAAATTTATATCACTCGCCTCTATTAAATGAAGAAGACCATACATCACCTCTTCATTTCTAGTCCGATCAATAAACACAGAAAGGAGATCCACAAGATCTCCTTTGGACAACACTTCGGAACCAAGACTTTCAAGCACCCCATCAAATACAGCGACGTCATCCGGCGATCCAAGTTGACGGACACGCAGCAAATCTTCCAAGCAGCCTTGTTTCATAACCCCTTCCCAAATGTCGATGGATATTGAGCCTTGTTTTGAGCAATAACCTGCTGCAACCCAGCACGGACTTTAGATGTATAACAGTTTTGGCCCTGGTAAATTCGCCTAGCATCTCGAATATCCTGCGCCAACATATCCCGAGGCGTTATTGTTAGGTCAGGGCTTGCCCCATAAGAACTAGTTTGACGATGACGCCCCCCAGTCGGAGGCATTTCCATATTAATAGACACACCGTCGCCACGTGAATAACCTGGCACACCAATCCCCTCCATATATGCATCGGATGGGATATGATGCGGAGTAAGGTTGTCACCGGTTGATCCAGCCCTCTTCAAATCCTTGTATTTCCCGACATCGCCTTCGCCGGGAAGCAACGACGGGCAACAGCATCGTGTAAGTCCCGTTGGATCGGTCCACTGAACGGGATTGGGCGCGTACTGATAGACGTTCAGCCCGCCTTGCAACCTGATCGGATCCTTACTAACGAATCTGCCGCATTGCGGATCATAGTACCGATGCCGGTTATAAGCGAGTCCACTCTCCTCATCAACCTGCTGCCCCTGAAACCGCAACGGATTCCTCGCCACGATCCCCGCCGCCTTCGACGCCCGCGCGATCACCTCCCGCGCTTCCCCCCACGCTCGGTACGACGCTTCCCACACAACATCGCCATCGTCGTCAGTAAGAAGTTGCGGCGTACCGATCTGGTCGCAGTGGTAATAGAGCAGTCTTGCCTCCGCCCGCCGCTCCGGCACCTTCTGCAGCGGATCTTCCTCCGGTACATAGCGGTCGGTACTCTTCCACTCCGGCGTCACGATTCCGTCGACCGGTCCCGCCACATACTGCGCCAGCGGTACAAACGTCCCCGGCTCGTAGAGATAGTGCGTGCCCCGCTCGCCATCGCTCTCGTACGCGAGCGTGTCACCATCCCACCCGAACACCGTCCGCTCGCCGTTCACCTCCTTCGCGATCCGGCGGCCGAACGCGTCATAGAAATACCGCGCCTGGCTCTGCCGTGACGTCTCCGCAACCCGCGCGGACAGCAAGCGATTGAACTCGTCCCACTGATATTCCTGCTCCCCCGCCGGCGTACGCTTGCGCACCAGATTTCCGCGTGCGTCGTACTCGAAGTGCATCCCCGCATACGCCTTCAGCAGGTTGCCCAGCACCTTCGGCACCTCCACTGGCAACGTGCTTTCCGGCCGCACCAGGCTCGGACGGGATGCAGGCGTCTCTGTGGACCTCACCGGATCGATGATGTTGCTCGCCGGATCAAACGCAAACCGCTCCTTCGCGACCGGACTGATCGCTTCGATCAACCGCCCGATCGGATCGTATCGGTAGTCCGTCCCGCCCTTGCGGCTGTCCTCGATCCGCGACAATTGCCCCACTGCGTCATAGCGATACCGCCGCTCGGCAAGCGGCGCGGGCGACGTCGACCGCTGGATCGTCTGCTGCAGCACGCGTCCCGCCGGATCGTAGTGCGTGCGCTGCCCGACCTTGCTCGACAGCATACGTACCGTCTCGCGATGAAGATCATCGCGCTCGAACTGCACGCGCTCCTCGCCATCGAGCAGCATCCCATGCACATGGCCGGACCCATACATCAACCAATCGACCACATGCCCGTCCGGCCGCACGGTACGTCGCCGGTTGCCGAGCTCGTCGTATTCGTGATGCCACACGTAGCTGCGCCGTTCGCCGAACAGATCGTACGCATGATGTTCGCGCACCAGATTGCCGACCGGATCGAAGAAGAACTGCACGCGGCTGTACCGGTTCGCCGCGTCGATCAGCCTACCGCTCGGATCGTAGGCAAACCGTTCTTCGCTTTCCCCTGCCACACGCTTCATCAGGCGGCCGCTTGCGTCGACGTCCATCGACGTCACGCAACCCGCCTCATCAATCGAAACGAGGCTGCCGCTATCCGCATCGTATTGATAGCGCGTCGACTTGCCGTCGAACGCGACTTCCTCGATCAGCCGCCCTGCAGGATCGTAGTGGAACTGGTACGTCGCAAAGTTGGCATCGGTCAACGCGGTCAAGCGGCCGAGACGGTCGTAGCGATACGCAATCGTCTGCCCCAGCGCATCCGCGCGGCTCGCAATGCGACCAACCGCATCGTAGCCATATCGCGTCGATCGATTGAGTTGATCCGTATGCCTTAACAATCGACCTTCAGCGTCGTACTGCACGTGTTCGACGCCGGCCGGCGAGCGAATCTCCGTCAATTGGCCGTTCGGACCATAGCCATAAGCGACTATGCCTCCCGATGCGTCCTTGGTCTCGATCACGCGACCGATATCGTCGTAGCGCCACGCCGTCTTCTTTCCGGAGCAGTCCGTATAGCTCGTGAACTGTCCAGCGTCGTTGTATTCAAGCGCCTTCGAGCCGCCCTTCGCATCGGTGATCTGTGTCGGCAACCCCTTGTCGTTGTAACCGTACTTCGTCGCGTGCTCGAGCGGATCGATTTCCTCGACGAGGTTGCCCGCATCGTCGTACTTGCGCTGCCACACATGCCCGTTCGGATCGACGAGCCGGATCATCTGATCCTTGTCGTCGTATGCCATCTCGACGATGCTGCCGTCGGCGCGCTCGTGCCACGTCCGGTTACCGCGTGCGTCATAACGCATCTGCTCGATGCTGCCGTCCTGCAGAATGTGCAGCGTCAGATTGTTGTGCTCGTCGCGGCGGAACCACTCCTCGTTTCCATCCGGATAGGCGATTCGGTAGACGTACCCCTTGATGTTGAAGTAATAGCGCGTCATCTGACCGAGTGCATCGGTCACGTAGGTCAGCCGAATGTTCGGATGCCACGCAAGGCGGATATCGAGACTGCCGTCGTCCGCGTACTCGCGCACGCATTTCGCGTTAGCGTTGTCGTCAGCGGCCGCCCCGTCCCATTCAAGCGTCATCCCGCGGCCGGTGCGATCGGTATAGCGCGTCACGAGATGGCGGTCGTACTGATAGTTCCACGCGTTGCCGTGCCGATCGGTTGCCCGGACGAGATCGCCCGCTTCGTCATAGGCGTAACTCGCCAGCGTACGGCGCTTGCCGTCCTCGAGGACCTGCTCGATCAGTACGATCCGCCCTTGTTTGTCGTGCTCGAACGACAGCACGTTGCCACTCGCGTCGATCAAGCGCGCCACGCGGCCGAGCGCATCATAGTCGAGCGTGATCGTGTTACCCGCGCGATCCTTCTGCATCGCCAGACGGAACGCGTTGCCGCGCCGTTCGTACACGTGCAACTCGTCATGGCCGTATGCAATCGTGGCCCACGTATCGTCGAGTCGCGACAGCGTCAGGTTTTCCGAGAGATCATCATGCACGCTGCCGGCAGCGAGGGCGCGATATTCAAGGCTGCGCCCGCTGGCATCGCGGTAGAACCAGGTCTCGCCTTCGACGTCGATGCGCGTCGTGTACGGGGTGAGCCACCGCGCGCCGAGTTCGCCGTTATCGTATGCGGAGAGGCGCGACCGGTACGTACGCGCCCAGACGAGCGGTAGTGCGCCGGGCAGATCAAAGTCGGTATGCGTGAACGTCTCGTCGCCGAATGCGAAATCAATCGACGCCTTCGAGGCACCAATCTGACACCCTTTGCAAGGACTCTGGCCAGCGCCTTCCGCATGCGCCTGCTGCCCGGTTGCACCCGCCGGCTCCTGAGGACGCTCATGCTGCGCCTTCCCCTTGCCGCCGGGCGGCACGTCGGCGGTCTTCTCATGAAGCTTCCCGCGCGCGCGCACCCTTGCCACGGCCTCGATCACTTGCGCGATCAGCCACAGCATCTTGCCTTCCTCGCTGCCATTCAGATCGCGGATCGCCTTCGCGACTTTCGGCGCCTCGGCCTTCAGGAATGCGACGATATCGCGGAACGGTTGCAGCCACGAATCCGGGGCGAGCTTCGCAGCAGTTCCCACCGTCGCGTTCCCGGCTTCCTTCCCCAACGCGATCGAACCTTCGTAACCGTACTCGATCGCGTCAACCACCAGCATTGGGTTGTACCAGGACCGCTTGTCCATCTTCTGAGCGATCTGCGCAGTACGTCGCACGTTCGTGCTGCTGTCGAAAATTTGCCCCTTGAGTGCGAGCTCCAGCCCGGTGGCAATACCGACCATCAATTCCTGCGCCTTGTGCGCGCAGTCGTTCAGCAGTTCGACAAGAACGTCCTGCAGGGTCTTCAGGAAGTTTTCGATTTCGGTCGCGGCCGCGGCGTTGACATGCGTGACGAGCACCGAGATAAGCGCCGCGCCGAGATTGCCGCGAGACACCAGCAACTGATTGCGCACGAGCGCCAGCAGCGGCCGCGCCGACAGTCGGAACGATGCCAGCGGCGGCGGAACTGGAATAACCCCGATCAGGTTGATCGCAAGCCCGAGGTAATCGAGCAGATCGGCGTGGCGCTTCTCGACGATCATCACGATGTCGCAGACCGCGTCGTAAAACGCCATCAGGTTGCCGATGATCGGCACTGCGCTTGCGAAGGTCTTGAGATCCTCGAACGAAATGTGATTGCCGCTGATCTTGAGCAACCACTTATTGAAACGGTCGCCCCCCGCCGCGACATCTTTCGGGGAAATATCGCTGAGCCAGGAAACGGCCTGTTCCTTCTCTGCGCCCGGTGGAAGTTGTTGTGCCATGTCGTTCTTCGTTCAAATCGTTTTTTCAAGACGGCTGACAAGCCGCCCTCTCAGGATTTCAGCGGTCCGCCGAACCCGCTCGTCGGCAGCTTCATGCCGGTCGCACCGGCAGCGGATGCCACCGTCGTAGCGCCCTTGCCGGCGATCCCGGCGACACCTGGTAGCGCGCCCTGCACTGCACCGGACGCCGCATTCGCAACCGGCGTGGCCAGCGCCGCGAGCCCGCCCTGGCGCGCCGCCTGAACCATCCCGGCCACCTGCTTCGCAGCACTGCCCAGGCTCGAAGCCGTCTGTAGCGCGGAAACAGCGCCTGCCCCACCCAGTGCACTTGCCGCAGCCGGCAACGCAGAACTGGCCAGTCCGCCTAACGCAGCGCCGGCCCCACCTCCGCTCGCAAGCCCCATCGCAGCCGTCGCCGCCGCAGGTGCCATCCCCTTCAACTGGCTCGCGAGCTGCTCCGTCGCTGCGGCCTGCGCCGCCTGCGGCGACGGCTCAACAGGCTCGACTGGCCACTGCGCCTGCTTAAAGTAATTTGCCGGTTGAGCCGACTCGCGCGGATCCTTCCCGAACTCGACACGCACCGCCCCCGGTGGCAGACCGCTCACGACCGTATAGCCGCTGTTGTCGAGCGCGCCCTTCTTCAGCACGGCGCCATTCACGTCTCTCACCGTGAACAGCCCGCCCTTCACCGCCTCGCCGTTCACATACTTGTGAAACAACTCCAGTTGCCCCGGCTGATCCGGCCGCGGACTCGGCAACGGATACCCCATGCTCGCCGGCCCGGCGAACGTATGCGATGCCCCCTTCACATCCACCGCGCCAGGCGTATGAATCTCGATATTGCCGCCCTGGATGCGGATATACCCGCCGCCGCTCGTCAGCAGAATTCCCTGATCGGCCGCGATCTCGATCCGGTCCGTCGCCGATACGACCTTCACCGCCTTCTGCGCGGTCACCTCGACGTTGTCCGACTGCGCCTGGATCTCGACCTTGCCCTTGCCCGCGAACAGCTTCATCCCCGCGTTCTGCACGAACAGGCTCAGCTTCTGCCCGATGCTACCGATCAGCGACTTGCCCGCCGCGACATGCACGCTCTGTCCGCTCGCGACGTTCACGTGATCGTTCGCGACCATGTGCAGCGATTGCTGCGTCGACATCCCGATCCCCGACGGGCTGCCGAACAGCATCACCGGCTCCTTGAACGCATTCGCGCTGCCCGTGCCGCCGCCTGCCGTGCGGCCGCCGGACGCGTTGCCCGACGCACTGTCCTGCGTCGCGTCGGTGAACGCGCGCATCGTGTCGTGTGCTTCCTTCAGGCTCTCCGCCTGATGCTGCTCGCTCACGCCCGACATCGCCTCGACCAGGCTCTCGCCCGTCACGAGCTGCTGCTGCGCTTCCTTCACGTCGAGCGGCTGGCTGTTCGGCGCCTTCGGATGGGTGGTGACGTACAGGCCCTGGCTCGCCCGTACCGCGCCATACGCATCCGAACGCAAGTCGAACCCGCTGCCCAGATACGAGCCGCGCGAATTGCCGTTCTGGTCGATGAGGTAGCCGAGATGCAGCAGGCTGTTCGCGCTGCTGCTCATCAGTTGCACGCGGTTCTGTCCGGTCGCGTCGTCCATCACGAGATGGTTGTAGCCGCTGCCCGAATACTCTTTCGACCGATATCCGGAGAGAATCCCGTCGCTATGCCACTGCGGCTGGTTCGCACCGTTGTACACACGACCGACCGCGAGCGGCCGGTCGCAATCGCCGCCGACGTAGTCGATCAGCACTTCCTCGCCGATGCGCGGCACGTGCACGCCGCCATAGCCGCCCCCGGTATCCGACTGCACGACACGCACCCAGCACGACGCGTTCTCGTTGCCCGGATTCAACCGATCCCACACGAACTGCACGCGAATCCGGTTCAGCTCGTCGGTATAAACCTCTTCACCCTGGGGCCCGACGACGATCGCCGTTTCGAGATGCATCTTCGGCTTCTCGTGTTCAAACGGGCTGCGATACGGCACGCTCACGCGCTGCGCCTCGACTTCGACGAGGTAGAAGCCAACTGAGCCGTCGTCATGCGGCACGCGAAACGCGGGCGCGGTACCGTAACCCTCCTGCGCTTGCGTCAACGCGTCGCGCAGGCTGTACGGAAAGTCCGCGCTGCTGCTCGCGACCGGCAAGTTGTTCTCGATCCACCATTCGACGCCGATCGCCGCGAACTCACGCTGGTCGGCGGGATCGCGGTCGTGCTCGGGATGATCCGACAGCGTGAAGCGCCGGCCGGCATCGATCGCGCGCACACCGCCCGCGCCATGGAAGCGCTTCGCCTGCGACTCCCACTCCTCCATCCGGATCTTCGTCAGATGGTCGCCGCGCGTCTGGTCCAGATACGTGTACGCACCGGTGTACTCGTAGACTTCGAGCTGGTCGGGCAATTCGCCCTGGCCACCCATCGTCGGCAGCGTCGTGCCCTTCGGGTTCGACGGTTGCGACGGGTTCTTGTAGTCGAACGTGCGCGTCGTTCGGGTCACGCTCTGCAGCGTGCGCGTGCCCGACCATTGCGTGAACGCATCGGCTTCGCTCGTCGCGCCGCCTCGATAGAAACGCACGGTTTCGGGCGACAGCGGTGCGAACGCCTGCAGGTTGTCGGTGATCACGAGCGTGTGCGACTTGCCGTCGTCGGCCTGCTGCCAGGTGCCGTAGAGGCCTTCGCTCTCCATCAGCCGATGCACGAAATGCCAGTCGGTGTCGTGCTGGCGCGTGTATGACCGGCTCGGCAGCGGCTGCGACAGCGCGAAGCGGAAATGCCCCCGCGCCTGCGGATGCCGGTTCAGCACATCGCTGATGATCTGGTCGACGGTCGTGTCGTTCCAGAGCCTCTGGTCGCGACGAAACTTCAGGAAATGGGTGAAATCGGCGAACGTGAGCTGATAGGTCGTGAGCCCGCCGTCGGCGCCGAGGCGGCGCGCGGTGTGCACGTACCCGTTGATCGGCCGGTAGCTGCGATCGCCCTGCTGGATCCACAACGTGACCGGCTGCGCGATCAGCTTTTTAAGTTCCAGATCGCTATCGGTCGACAGCACGTCGAGCGTGAATTCGTACGCGCGCCCGGTGCGCGAGCGGCCGACCGCCCGCTGCACGGTCAGCACGTTGGCGCCCAACGGCGTATCGAGCTTCAGCAGCCGGTCCTGCTGAAGCAACCCGCCGCGCAATGCGGCAACAGTGTTCTGCATGTTCATGGCAACGGCCTTTTGTTCTTTTGACGCGCCCTCGGATGGCGCGCTGTGCGATTTCGCTCGCGCGATTTTACAGACAAATTACTGCGCGAATCGGAAAAATGACCTGATTTAAAAGAGCGCTTTTAAGCGCATTCCGAATAGCCAGGGCGAACGGTTCGAACGCTTGTTCGGCACGTACGAGCCACGTCGCCACGCTGCGCTGCGCACCCTTCGCCCGCTGAAATCGATTGCAATCAGGGCCAATTCGACTTCCGGCGCGGCCCGGTTGCGAGTAGTGTCTACGTGCCCGTATTCCGGCCCAGCCCGGCATGATCGATGCCCGGCGCTCGATTACCACACTGAACACTGGAGATCTGCGATGAAACGTTCGAAGTTCCTACTGTCGGGCCTGCTGCTCGCGTCGGCCCTCGGCTTCACGGCCGTTGCCGCACATGCGGACGACCTGCTCGATTCGGTGAAGAAAGCCGGCGTGCTGCGCGTCGGCCTCGAAGGCACGTATCCGCCGTTCAACTCGCGCGGCACGTCGGGTCAGCTCGAGGGCTTCGACGTCGACGTCGCGAATGCGGTCGCCGGCAAGCTCGGCGTGAAAACGCAATTCGTTCCGACCGAATGGAGCGGCATCATCGCGGGCCTGCAGGCCGGCAAGTTCGACGTGATCGTCAACCAGGTCACGATCACGCCGCAGCGCAAGGAAGCGCTCGACTTCAGCCAGCCGTACACGTACTCGGCCGCGCAGTTGATCCAGCGCAAGGATGACAAGCGCGACTTCAAGTCGCTCGAGGATTTCAAGGGCAAGAAGCTCGGCGTGACGCTCGGCACCAACTACGACCAGATGGCGCGCAGCGTGCCGGGCATCGAGGTGCAGACGTATCCGGGCGCGCCGGAAAAACTGCGCGACCTCGCCGCGGGCCGGATCGAGGCGACGCTCGACGACCGCCTGATGCTGCCGTACATGATCAAGACGTCGAACCTGCCGCTGCGCTCGGGTGCGGTGCTGAACGGCGGCAAGCAGGAGATGGCGATCCCGTTCCGCAAGGGCAATCCGAAGTTCGAGAAAGCGATCAACGATGCACTGGATTCGCTGCGCAAGGAAGGCACGTTGAAGAAGATCTCGATGCACTGGTTCGGCAGCGACGTGACAGTGCCGGTCGCGCAGTAAGCGGTTCGCCGAGCGTTCAATGCGTCACGTCCTTCGCTGCGGCGAAGGCGTGACGCGCTTCTGCGGTTCAGCTCCCTTCCTTCAAGCCGCTTCGTCGAAGCGCGCAAGCAGCATCTGGCCGATCGGCGTCAGCGCCGGGCGCGCGGCCACCGCATTCACGCGTACCTGCATATCGTCAACGAGCCGCTTTTCTACGAGCACGGCGAACGCCGGGTTCGCCAGGTCGACGCTGTCCGGCGCGCGAGCAATGCGCAGCAGCATCGAAAATTCATGTGGACTCAGCATGGTCCCTGTCTCCTGATCGTCCGCGATCCAGCTCGATCGGCGTCGATCGTGTTTTCGAATGGAATGATGCGGTGCATGGTCGATGCGCTGCCGGGAGCGAGATCCCGGGTGGCCGCTTGCGCGACGCGGGCACGGCGTCGCGTGCGGGTTACGCACGCCCGGATCGCGGCGATGGTGCCGCGACGGGAACGTGCAACCTTAGGGGGGCAGCGTGACGCGGGCGTGACAGGAAAACGGGGGCGTGGCGATGTGTGCTGCCTGCCGGAAATGCATGGCGCAGGAAGCGGGAAATGCCGCCGGTCGGCTGCGTGTATGCACGACAGTTCAGGGTTCCGGCGGTCATGGACACGGCGCCACAAACGAAAAAGGGGTTACGGAAAAATTCCGTAACCCCTTTTCGGATTTGGTGCCGGCTGCAGGACTCGAACCCGCCACCTGATGATTACAAATCAACTGCTCTACCAGATGAGCTAAGCCGGCGTAAGCGCGAGATTCTACCTCATTTCACGATCTTGAGGCGAGGTCTGCTGCCGCCTTTCGAGCCATCCCCGTCGGTTTTCGGCGGTTCGTCGGCACCTTCGGACGGTTCTTCATTCGCACCGTGATCGGCGACCGGCGTCAGCACGGCCGGCGACTCGTCGCGCTGGGCCTCATCGTCCTGCGCGGCATCGTCTTCGAACGCACCCGAATCCTCGCCCTCACCGGCCACCGCATCGACCTGGAACGCCATCCCCTGCCCGTTCTCCCGCGCGTAGATCGCGAGCACGTTGGCCACCGGAATCTCGATCTTGTGCGCCTTCCCGGAGAACCGGGCAGTGAACTCGATCCACTCGTTACCCATCTGCAGCTGGCTCGTCGCCTCGAAGCTGATGTTGAGCACGATCTCGCCGTCACGCACGAACTGACGCGGCACGCGCGTCGAGTTGTCGACCCTCACCGCGATATGCGGCGTGTAACCGTTATCGGTGCACCACTCGTACAGCGCGCGCAGCAGATAAGGCTTCGTTGAAATCTCTTGCATCACAATCCTCGAACCCGGAGCGGGCACGCGGCACGCCGCGCCGCCCGCTCCGTCATGCCCTCATTGCATCATCAACGACGCATGACCTTTTCGGACGGCGTCAGTGCTTCGATATAGGCCGGACGGCTGAAGATCCGCTCGGCATACTTCATCAGCGGCGCAGCGTTCTTCGACAGCTCGATGCCGTAGTGATCCAGACGCCACAGCAGCGGCGCGATCGCGACGTCGAGCATCGAGAACTCCTCGCCGAGCATGTACTTGTTCTTCACGAAGATCGGCGCGAGCTGCGTCAGGCGATCGCGGATCGCGAGGCGTGCCTTCTCGTGGTTCTTCTCCGCTGCCTTGCCCTTCTCGTTTTCGAGCGTGCTGACGTGAACGAACAGTTCCTTCTCGAAGTTGAGCAGGAACAGGCGTGCACGTGCGCGCTGCACCGGGTCGGCCGGCATCAGTTGCGGGTGCGGGAAGCGCTCGTCGATGTATTCGTTGATGATGTTCGATTCGTACAGAATCAGGTCGCGCTCGACCAGAATCGGCACCTGACCGTACGGGTTCATCACCGAAATGTCTTCCGGCTTGTTGAACAGGTCGACGTCACGGATCTCGAAATCCATGCCCTTCTCGAACAGCACCAGCCGGCAACGCTGGGAGAACGGACAAGTTGTGCCGGAATACAGAACCATCATATTTGCGTTTCCTCAAAAAAGCCGAGGGCCGGCACGCGGCGCAACCCCTTTCACGGGTTCCGCCTTGCGCCGGCCCCACGCCGGTCAGGCGTGTTTACTTGATATCTTTCCAGTACGCGGCATTGAGCCGCCAGGCCAGGAAAGTCAGGACACCGAGAAAGACCAGCACCCACACGCCGAGGCGTTTGCGGGTCTGCTGGGCCGGCTCGGACATCCATGTCATATAGGCCACCAGGTCGGCCACCGCGGCGTCATAGTCGGGCGACGACAACGTCCCCGGCGTGACCTGCTGGAAGCCGACGAGCGTGTGGACCTTCTCGCCCGTCTCCTCGTCCGTCTTGTCTTCGAATTTGGCAGTGCGCTGCCCCTGCAGTTGCCACAATACATGGGGCATGCCGACGTTCTCGAACACCGCGTTGTTCCAGCCGGTCGGCCGCGTATCGTCACGGTAGAAGCTCCGCAGATACGTGTACAGCCAGTCGCGGCCGCGCGCCCGCTCCTCGACCGACAGGTCGGGCGGCGTGGTGCCGAGCCAGTTCTTCGCGTCTTCGGGCCGCATCGCGACGGACATCGTGCTCCCGACCTTGTCGGTCGTGAACAGGAGATTCGTTTCGATCTCCTTCTGGGATATGCCCAGATCCGTCAGACGGTTGTAGCGCATCAGGTTCGCGCTGTGGCAGTTCAGGCAATAGTTTACAAACAATTGCGCGCCGTGCTGAAGCGAAACGAGATTTTCCGTGTTATCGGGCGCCCGGTCGAGCGGAAAATTACCTTCCGCGCGCACGGCCGGCGCCGCCAGCAGCGCAACGGCCGTCGCCCCGATCAGCGCGAGCGTCGAAAGCAGTTTCTTCATGTCGTTCTCTCCTCGCTCACGTTAATGGGGCTTGAAGCGCACCCGCTCCGGCGGCTGCTTGAACGTGCCAAGCTGCGTCCAGACGGGCATGCCGAGGAAGAACGCGAAGTAGATCAGCGCGCAGCCCTGCGCAATCAGCGTCGCGACCGGCGATGGCGGCCGCGTGCCGAGGAACGCGAGGATCAGGAACGCCGCGACGAAGATCCCGAGGAACACCTTGTGGAACAGCGGCCGGTAGCGGATCGACTTCACCGGGCTGCGGTCGAGCCACGGCAGGAAGAACAGCGTGATCACCGCCGAGCCCATCACGACGACGCCCCAGAACTTCGATTCCGTCAGGAACATGAACACGACGATCGCCGCGGCCAGCACCGGCAGCCCGACCTTCCACTTGCCGCGCGCGCGGATCAGCGCCAGCACGCCGAGCAGCGCGATCACGATCATCAGCACGATCTTGAACGGGTCGGTGGTCGCACGCAGCATCGCGTAGAACGCGGTGAAGTACCAGACCGGCGCGATCTCCGGCGGCGTCTGCAGCGGGTTCGCCGGGATGAAGTTGTTCGACTCGAGGAAGTAGCCGCCCATCTCCGGCGCGAAGAACACGATCAGCGCGAACACCATCAGGAACACGCAGACGCCGAAGAAATCGTGCACCGAGTAGTACGGATGGAACGGGATGCCGTCGAGCGGAATGCCGTTCGCGTCCTTCTTCGCCTTGATCTCGATGCCGTCCGGGTTATTTGACCCCACTTCGTGCAGCGCGACGAGGTGCGCGATCACGAGGCCGATCAGCACGAGCGGAATCGCGATCACGTGGAACGCGAAGAAGCGGTTCAGCGTGACGTCCGACACCACGTAGTCGCCGCGGATCCACAACGACAGGTCGGGGCCGACGAACGGGATCGCCGAGAACAGGTTCACGATCACCTGCGCGCCCCAGAACGACATCTGGCCCCACGGCAGCAGGTAGCCGAAGAACGCCTCGGCCATCAGGCACAGAAAGATCGCGCAGCCGAAGATCCACACGAGTTCGCGCGGCTTGCGGTACGACCCGTACATCAGCCCGCGGAACATGTGCAGGTACACGACGACGAAGAACATCGATGCGCCGGTCGAGTGCAGGTAGCGGATCAGCCAGCCCCACGGCACCTCGCGCATGATGTACTCGACCGACGCGAACGCGAGCACCGAGTCGGGCTTGTAGTTCATCGTCAGGAAGATGCCCGTGACGATCTGGTTGACGAGCACCAGCAGCGCGAGCGAGCCGAAGAAGTACCAGAAGTTGAAGTTCTTCGGCGCGTAGTACTCGGAAACGTGCTTCTTCCAGGTGGACGTGAGCGGGAAGCGCTGGTCGATCCAGCCGGTGAGACCTGTCGTGGAGACTTCCTTGTTGTCGGCCATCACGCTTCTCCTTTCTCGTCCTTGCCGATCACGAGGGTCGTCGCCGACGTGAACATGTAGGGCGGGATGTCGAGATTCTGAGGCGCCGGCTTGTTCTTGAACACGCGGCCGGCGAGGTCGTAGGTCGAACCGTGGCACGGGCACAGGAAGCCGCCCGGCCAGTCGTCCGGCAGGTTCGGCTGCGGCCCCGGCGTGAAGCGTTGGCTAGGCGTGCAGCCGAGGTGCGTACACACGGCCATCACGACGAGAATGTTCTTGCGATCGGCCCGCGCGCGATATTCGTTCGCGCAATACGCGGGCAACGGCATCGAATACGGGGATTTCGTGGTCGGATCGGCCACTTCCTTGTCGGCCTTGACCACATCGGCCAGCATCGAATCGGTACGATTCAGGATCCAGACGGGCTTGCCGCGCCACGGCACCGTGACCATTTCGCCCGGCTTCAGGCCGCTGATGTCGACCTCGACCGGTGCACCGGCCGCTTTCGCTTTCGCGGACGGCGCAAGCGACGCCGCGAAAGGTATGACGGTGGCTACGCCTCCCACGCCACCTGCTACGGATGTCGCAATCAGCCAGGTACGGCGGCCGCTGTCGACGCGTTTCTCTTCCTTGTCTCGCATCACACGCCCCACTTCTGAGTTGGATTTTCCGTCACGACTTTCCATTCCGCCGCTAGTTTGCTCGAATGGAGTCGCCATTTACAAGGCCCGGAGATGAAAATCCCTTCGAAGTAATTGATAGTCAAGGGTTTTCCCCCACTATCGGAGCAATTAAATCATTTCACTTTTAAGCGTTCGCTACATTGCGAAGTTTCGGTGCGCTGCCGCAAATCCGTCGTTCAGACCGGATTATGAATATCGATAAAAAGGTGTTCGATATCGAATTCTTCGGACAAGTGGTGCCCAAGCGCCTGGATTCCGTAGCGTTCGGTCGCATGGTGCCCTGCCGCAACGAACGCGACGCCGCTCTCGGCCGACGCGTGCGTGACCGGTTCCGACACCTCGCCGGTCAGGAACACGTCGGCGCCGGCCTCGATCGCCGCATCGAAATAGCTCTGCGCGGCGCCCGTGCACCACGCGATGCGGCGCAGCTGCATCTCCGGATCGCCGAGCACGAGCGGCGTGCGGCCAAGGGTGTTCTCCACCTTCGCGACGAAGTGCTCGAGCGTGACGGGCATCGGCAGCGTGGCCATCCAGCCGAGGTCGCCGTCGCCGAAACGCTGTTCGCCGATCAGTCCGAGCTTCTCGCCGAGCTGCGCGTTGTTGCCGAACTCGGGATGCGCGTCGAGCGGCAGGTGGAACGCGAACAGGTTCAGGTCGTTCGCGAGCAGCAGCTTCAGGCGCCGGTACTTGCGGCCCGTGATCTGCGGCGCCTCGTTGCGCCAGAAATAGCCGTGGTGGACGAGTACCGCATCCGCCCCCCATTCGAGCGCGGCTTCGAGGAAGGCTACCGACGCCGTCACGCCGGTGGCGATCTTCTCGATCTTGCGGCGCCCCTCGACCTGCAGGCCGTTCGGGCAATAGTCCTTGAAGCGCGCGATTTCAAGGGTATTGTTCAAGTACAATTCGAGTTCGATCCGATCCATATAAACCTCTAATCCATTCAGATGCTTAGACGCTTCTGGCTGTTCTTCGCGCAGGCGGTGACCGTACTGCTCGCGCTGATGTTCATCGTCGTGACGCTCAAGCCGCAATGGCTGCAACGGCAAGGACAGCTCGGCAAGCAGCTCGCCACGCCGATCGTCGCGCTGCGGGAAGTCGCGCCGGGCATCGGCGGTGCCCCGGCGACCACCTCGTATGCCGAGGCCGCGCAAAAGGCGATGCCCGCCGTCGTCAACGTCTTCTCCAGCAAGGACGGCTCGCTGCCGCCCGATCCGCGCGCGAAGGATCCGCTGTTCCGCTACTTCTTCGGCGACCGCAACGCCCGCAAGCAGCAGGACGAACCCGCCGCCAACCTCGGCTCCGGCGTTATCGTGAGCCCGGAAGGTTACATTCTAACGAACCAGCACGTCGTGGACGGCGCCGATCAGATCGAGGTTGCGCTCGCCGACGGCCGCACGGCCACCGCGAAGGTGATCGGCATCGACCCCGAAACCGACCTCGCCGTGCTGAAGATCAACATGACGAACCTGCCGACGATCACGCTCGGCCGCTCGGACCAGTCGCGGGTCGGCGACGTCGTGCTCGCGATCGGCAACCCGTTCGGCGTCGGCCAGACGGTCACGATGGGGATCATCAGCGCGCTCGGCCGCAATCACCTCGGCATCAACACGTTCGAGAACTTCATCCAGACCGACGCGCCGATCAACCCCGGCAACTCGGGCGGCGCGCTGGTCGACGTGAACGGCAACCTGCTCGGCATCAACACGGCGATCTACTCGCGCTCGGGCGGCTCGCTCGGCATCGGCTTCGCGATCCCCGTGTCGACCGCGCGCACCGTGCTCGAAAGCATCATCACGACGGGCTCGGTCACGCGCGGCTGGATCGGCGTCGAGCCGCAGGACGTCACGCCGGAGATCGCCGAGTCGTTCGGGCTCCAGCAGAAGTCGGGCGCGATCGTCGCGGGCGTGCTGCAGGGCGGCCCGGCCGACAAGGCCGGCATCAAGCCGGGCGACATCCTCGTGAGCGTGAACGGCGACGAAATCACCGATACGACGAAGCTGCTGAACACCGTCGCGCAGATCAAGCCGGGCACAGCGACCAAGGTGCACGTCGTGCGCAAGGGCAAGGAGTTCGACGTGAACGTCGTGATCGGCAAGCGCCCGCCGCCGCCGAAGCAGACGCTCGACGAACAGGACAGCGACAGCGAGTGACGTCCGGCAGGCGGTGCCTATGCACCGCTTGCAGGCAGACGGAAATGAAAAGGGCAGCCCGTTTTGAGCTGCCCTTTTGCTTTGCATCGAAGCGCTTTCACCGCGGTGACGCCGCGTTCGCCCTCACCGGCTGCTCGTTCCCGTCACCTGTCGTGCTTCAACGATGCGGAGGGGGCATCGACGGTGGCCATCCTGCCGGCCAACGCGCGCCGCGCCTTCGTCAACTCGCGGCGCCGTTCTCCGCCTCGGGTTCTGCCGCCGGCTTCGGCACGAAGAACCGCGCGGCCAGCAGCCCGATCTCGAACAGCACGATGAGCGGCAGCGCGAGCATCAGCTGCGAGAAGACGTCCGGCGGCGTGACGACCGCCGCGATGACGAACGCGCCGACGATCACGTACGGCCGCATCTCCTTCAGCTTCTTCAGCGTCAGCACGCCCATCCGGACGAGCAGCACGACGACGATCGGCACCTCGAACGTCACCCCGAATGCGATGAACATCCCGAGTACGAAGCTCAGGTAGTTGTCGATGTCGGTCGACATCTCCGCGCCGAGCGGCGCGTTATAGTGCGCCATCACGCGGAAGATCGTCGGGAACACGAGGAAGTACGCGAATGCCATCCCGCCCAGGAACAGGACGTAGCTGCTGCCGACGAGCGGCACGACGAGCTTCTTCTCGTGCTGGTACAGGCCCGGTGCGACGAACGCCCAGATCTGGTACAGCACGACCGGCAACGCGATCACGAGCGCGACGAGCATCGTGACCTTCATCGGCACGAAGAACGAACCGGTGACGTCGGTCACGATCATCCTGCCGCCCTTCGGCAGGTTTTCCATCAGCGGCCGCGCGAGCAGCCGGAAGATGTCGGGCGCCCAGTACACGAGCCCGAGGAACACGACGATCACGGCCAGCCCCGCGCGAATGATGCGATCGCGAAGCTCGACGAGATGGGAAATGAAGGTTTCTTCCGGGGCGTCGCCCGGATTCTGCTGGGGGTCGCTCACACCGGCCCTCGGTAGGATTGACGAGCGAGCATGCGCTCGGCTCAGAAGAAGCGCGTCGGCCGGCGCAGGCTGGCCGGCTGATGGCGCGCGACACGTGCGGCGCCCGACTGCACGTGCGTGCGGCGGGTCGTCGCGCGCTTGTACCAGACAGGCGTCGCCGCCTGCTTCACACGCCAGTTGCGACGCTTCGACGCGAGCGCGGCCGTGCTGCCGCGCCACGACGGCGCCGCGGGCGTGTCGGAGCCGTACGTGCCGGCATCGACCGAGCCTTCGTTAAGGCCGCCGACCGCGGAATTCCACGTGTCGTTCAGTTCCTTCTCATGCTCGCGCAGGTTGTCGTGAATCGTCGTCTCGACATTGCGCGCGGCCGACTCGAAATCGGTCTTCATCGTCCGCAACGCGTCGAGTTCGATTTCGCGCGAGACCTCGGCCTTCACGTCGTTGATGTACCGCTGCGCGCGGCCGAACAATGCGCCCGCCGTGCGCGCGACGCGCGGCAGGCGCTCGGGGCCGAGCACCACGAGCGCGACGACGCCGATCAGCGCCATCTTCGAAAGACCAAGATCCAGCATCGCGAATGCCTGTCAGCGTGCCGGCGTTACGCCTTGTTCGAGTCGGAACGCGTCGTTTCCTTCGCGTTGACGTCGACCGAGCCCGAGCGCGGCAGTTGCTGCGCGTCCGCCGGCGTCTCGCCTTCCTTCATGCCGTCCTTGAAACCCTTCACGGCGCTGCCGAGGTCGTTGCCGATGTTGCGCAGCTTCTTCGTACCGAAAACCAGCGCGACGATCAGCAGCACGATCAGCCAGTGCCAAATGCTCAATCCACCCATGATGAAACCTCTCCTCAACCACGCCGCGTCGCGGCGCAAATCGCCGGCGGCACGCCGGCTTCGACTATCGATGCGGGGAAACGCCCCGCCGCGTCAACCCATCCGCAGCCACGGGCGCGGGCCGGCCAGGATATGCGCGTGCAGGTGGTAGACCTCCTGCCCGCCGCCGGGGCCCGTGTTGATCACCGTGCGAAAACCGGTTTCGCCGTCCGTGTAGGCGACGCCGAGCTGGTCGGCCAGACGCGCGACGAGCAGCATCAGCCGGCCGAGCATCGGCACATCGTCCTCGCTCGCCGCCGACAGCGTCGGCAGGTGCCGGCGCGGAATCACGAGCACGTGCGTCTCGGCCGCCGGGCGGATGTCGCGGAACGCGACGAATTCGTCGTCCTCGTGCACCTTCGTGCTCGGGATCTCGCCCGCCGCGATCTTGCAGAACAGGCAATTCGGATCGTGACTCATGTTGCTCCTGCGAAACGCCCGCGCGCCGGTCAGAACCAGGCCTGCGGATCGAGCGTCTTGTTGTCGTTCAGGTACAGCCAACCCTTGATGATACGGTACAGCGTCCAGATCCATGTGACAAACATGATGACGAATCCCACCACCACGAACATCAGCGCGAAGCCGATCACATACGCAATCAGCGCGCGCCAGAACGTGCGAATCTGCCACTCGAAATGATCGGCATACGGCGTGCCGGCCACATCGCCGCGCTTCACGTAGTTGATGATGATCGCGATGATGCCGGTGACGCCGCCCGTCAGCCAATGAATCGCGTAGAGGCCGTACAGCACGTGCGTCAGCGTGCGCAAACCGTTCAGCCGCTCGGCGTCCGCTGCGTCCGGCACCGACGGCGTCGGAAACTGGCTCGGCGTATCGGTCATGATGCTACCCCCGTTAGATGACAATTCTTACAGCTTACCGCACTGTTGCCGGCGCGGCAGGCCGTCTGCCGTCACCCGCCGTTTTCCTCGCGCTCGCGGCGCTTGCGCAGCGCCTTTTCCTCGATGCCCGACAGCCCTTCGCGGCGCTCGAGTTCGGCGATCACGTCGGCCGGGCTCAGGTCGAAATGCGACAGCATCACCAGGCAGTGGAACCACAGATCGGCCACCTCGCCGACCAGCGCCGTCGGCGCGCCGCCCTGGCGCACGTCCTTCGCGGCCAGCACGACTTCGGTCGCCTCTTCGCCGATCTTCTTCAGCACCGCGTCGTCGCCCTTGTGGAACAGGCGCGACACGTACGATTGTTCAGGGTCGCCGCCCTTGCGGCTATCGATCACGGCCGCGAGGCGCAGCAGCGTGTCTTCGGTCGATTGCGTCATTTGTAGATGTGTTCGGGATCTTTCAGCACCGGCTCGACCGCGACCCAGTCGCCGGTGTCCACGGGGCCTTCGAATTTCTGGAAGAAGCACGAATGCCGGCCGGTGTGGCACGCGATGCCCGACACCTGCTCGACCTTCAGCAGCACGACGTCCTCGTCGCAGTCGAGCCGCACCTCGTGCACGTGCTGCACGTGGCCCGACTCCTCGCCCTTGAACCACAGGCGCTTGCGCGAACGTGAATAGTAGACCGCGCGCCGCGTCTCGATCGTCTTCGCCAGTGCCTCGCGGTTCATCCACGCGAACATCAGCACGTCGTTCGTCGACGCTTCCTGCGCGATCACCGGCACGAGGCCGTTGTCGTCCCAGCGGACCTTGTCGAGCCACGCGGGCAGGGATTTCGTTTCGGTATTCATCACAGCCTCACCGGGATGCCCTGGTCGGCCATGAAGCGCTTCGCCTCGCCGACCGTGTGCTCGCCGTAGTGGAAGATGCTCGCGGCCAGCACCGCATCGGCGCGGCCGTCCTTGATGCCGTCCGCGAGGTGCTGCAGCGAACCGACGCCGCCCGACGCGATCACCGGCACCGGCACCGCGTCCGACACGCCGCGCGTGAGCGCGAGGTCGAAGCCCGACTTCGTGCCGTCGCGGTCCATGCTCGTGAGCAGGATCTCGCCCGCGCCGAGCTCGGCCATCTTGCGCGCCCATTCGATCGCGTCGAGGCCCGTGTTCTTGCGGCCGCCGTGCGTGAAGACTTCCCAGCGCGGCGTCTCGCCGTCAGCCGACACGCGCTTCGCGTCGATCGCGACGACGATGCACTGCGAGCCGTACTTGTCGGCCGCGTCACGCACGAGCTGCGGGTTGGCGACCGCCGACGAATTCATGCTGACCTTGTCCGCGCCGGCATTCAACAGGCGCCGCACGTCCTCGACGGCGCGCACGCCGCCGCCGACGGTCAGCGGAATGAAGACCTGCGACGCGACGGCTTCGATGATCGGCAGGATCAGGTCGCGCTGGTCGGAGGTCGCGGTGATGTCGAGGAACGTCAGTTCGTCGGCGCCCTGGTCGTCGTAGCGGCGGGCGATTTCGACGGGGTCGCCGGCATCGCGCAGTTCGACGAAGTTGACGCCCTTGACGACACGCCCGGCAGTCACGTCCAGGCAGGGGATGATGCGTTTAGCTAGAGCCATGATGTTGCGCCAAATGCCGCGATGGGACGGCCGGTTACGGAAGCCTCGCGCGAGGCTTCCGGTCGGGGCCGCCTGCTGGCAGCCCCGGCGAACGGAACGACCGCGCTTACGCGTTGTCGAGTTCGCCGTTCAGTTCGTCCGCGCGCTTTTGCGCGGCCGCGAAATCGAGATCGCCGGAGTAGATCGCACGGCCGCAGATCACGCCTTCGACGCCATGTTCCTCCACTTCGCAGAGGTTCTCGATGTCGGTGAGGTTCGACAGCCCGCCGCTGGCAATCACCGGAATGCCGACCGCCTGCGCGAGCTTCACGGTCGCCTCGATGTTGATGCCCTGCAGCATCCCGTCGCGGCCGATGTCCGTATAGACGATCGATTCGACGCCGTAGTCCTCGAACTTCCGCGCGAGATCGATCACCTCGTGGCCCGTCAGCTTGCTCCAGCCGTCGGTCGCAACCTTGCCGTCCTTCGCATCGAGGCCGACGATGATGTTGCCCGCGAACGCGGTGCACGCGTCCTGCAGGAAGCCCGGATCCTTCACGGCCGCCGTGCCGATGATCACGTAGGAAAGGCCGGCGTCGAGATACTTCTCGATCGTCTCGAGGCTGCGGATGCCGCCGCCGAGCTGCACGGGGATTTCGTCGCCGACTTCGTCGAGGATCGCTTCGATCGCCTCGAGATTCTTCGGCTTGCCGGCGAACGCGCCGTTCAGGTCGACCAGATGCAGTCGCCGGGCGCCGAGATCGACCCACTTGCGGGCCATCGCCGCCGGGTCCTCGGAGAAAATCGTGGCCTGGTCCATATCGCCTTGTTTGAGGCGCACACACTGACCGTCTTTGAGATCGATGGCCGGAATCAGCAACATAGCAATCGGGTGTCGTCGTGGAAAAAGAAAAGAATCCGGCGCGTACCGGCCAAACCGGTGTCGCGCCGTCTCGCTAGTTTAGTACAACTCTTTCGGCGCATAAGCGCGCGAGCCCTGCAACGCGGGCCTCTCCGGCCCGCCCACTGTGGCACGCACGCGACGTTTACGGCTTCCAGTGTACGAAGTTGCGATACAGACGCAACCCGACCTCCGCGCTTTTCTCGGGGTGGAATTGGGTCGCGAAGAGATTGTCCCGCGCGACCGCGGACGTAAACGGCGCGCCGTATGCCGTTTCGCCGACCGTGTGCGCCGGGTTGTCCGGCTTCACGTAATAGCTGTGTACGAAGTAGAAATACGCGTCGTCGGGCACGCCGTCCCACAGCGGGTGCGGCTGCGACTGGCGCACGCGGTTCCAGCCCATCTGCGGGACCTTGAAGCGCGAGCCGTCGTCCTGCAGCTGGCCGTCGAGCTCGAAGCGCACGACCTTGCCGGGCAACAGGCCCAGGCCCTTCGTGTCGCCTTCCGCGCTCCAGTCGAACAGCATCTGCTCGCCGACGCACACGCCGAGCAGCGGCTTCGTGCGCGACGCCTCGATCACCGCTTCCTGCAGCCCCGATTCGCCGAGGCAGCGCATGCAGTCCGGCATCGCGCCCTGGCCGGGCAGCACGACGCGGTCGGCCGCGCGAATCGCGGCCGGCGTGTCGACGATCGCCACGTCGGCGGCCGGTTCGGCCTTCTTGAGCGCCTGCGCGACCGAGCGCAGGTTGCCCATCCCATAATCCACAATCGCAATCGAAGTTTTCATCTCAGTGCAGGCAGTAGCGCCCTCAGTCCATTGACGATGAATTCCACCGCCAGCGCCGACAGCATCAGACCCATCAGCCGCGTGGCGATGTTGATGCCCGTGCGGCCGATCCAGTTCGCGATCGGCTCGGCGAGCCGCATCGCGAAGAAACACAGCACAGCCAGGACCCCGCCGATCGCGACCAGCCCGGCCCGCTCATACCAGTGATGCGAGTTCGCCGCATAGATGATCACCGTGCTGATCGAGCCGGGGCCCGTGAGCAGCGGAATCGCCAGCGGCACGACCGCGATGTTGTCCTTCAGCTCGGCCTCGTGGCGCTCCTCCGGCGTCGATCGCGTGTTGCCGATCTGCGCGTTCAGCATGTTGATCGCCATCAGCAACATGATGATCCCGCCGCCCACTTCAAGGGAGCCGACCGAAATGCCGAAGAAGTTGATGATCTGCTGCCCGAGCAGCGTCGTCACCGTCATCACGCAGAACACCGACACCGACGCGATCCGGATCGTGCGGCGCCGCTCGTCGTCCGTCTGCTGCGCCGTCAGGCTCAGGAAGAACGGCACCGCGCCGACCGGGTTGATCAGCGCCAGCAGCGAAATGAACGATTTGAGCAGATCCATCGCAAGCCGGCGCGCCGCGCCGAAGCCGTGAGGTTGTCCTTGACGTCCTGTCCGTTCGAAAGTTAGAGACTGCCCTTGGTCGACGGAATCTGCCCCGCCGCGCGCTCGTCGAGCTCCACCGCCGCGCGCAGTGCGCGGCCGAAAGCCTTGAACACCGTTTCGAGCTGATGGTGCGCGTTGATCCCGCGCAGGTTATCGATGTGCAGCGTGACGCCCGCGTGGTTCACGAACCCGCGGAAGAATTCGATCGACAGGTCGACGTCGAACGTGCCGATCCGCGCGCGCGTGAACGGCACGTGGAATTCGAGACCCGGCCGGCCCGAGAAGTCGATCACGACGCGCGACAGCGCCTCGTCGAGCGGCACGTACGAATGGCCGTAGCGGCGGATGCCCTTCCTGTCGCCGATCGCCTTCGCGACGGCCTGACCGAGCGTGATGCCGACGTCCTCGACCGTATGGTGGTCGTCGATATGCGTGTCGCCATGCGCCTCGACCTCGAGATCGACCAGACCATGTCGCGCGATCTGGTCGAGCATATGGTCGAGAAACGGCACGCCGGTGGCCAGCTTCTGCCGGCCCGTACCGTCGAGATCGAGCTTCACACGGATCTGCGTTTCGCTGGTATTGCGAACGACTTCCGCCACACGCATGGCAATTCCTTGAATGAGTCTGATGTAAATGGGGATTGATCGTCGCGCGCCGCCGCGCCCTGGGCTCAACCGGGCAGCGCGAGTTTCAAGGCAGCCAGCAGGCGCGCGTTTTCGTCGGGAGAACCGACGGTCAGCCGCACGCATTCGGCCAGCAATGGATGCATTTTACTCACGTTTTTGACCAGCACCCGCTCGGTGAGCAGCGCATCGAACACGGCCGCCGCGTCCGGCACGCGCACCAGCAGGAAATTGCCGGCGCTCGGGAACACCGTCGCGCCCGGCAGCGCGGCCACGGCCTGCGCGAGGCGCGTGCGTTCCGCACGCAACTCGGCCGCCTGCGCATCGAGCACGTCGAGGTGGTCGAGCAGGAAATCGGCGGTTGCCTGGGTCAGCACGTTGATGTTGTACGGCGGGCGCACCTTGTCAAACTCGGTCAGCCACGCGGGCAGCCCGGCAAGATAGCCGAGGCGGATCCCCGCGAGGCCGAGCTTCGACACCGTGCGCATCACGACGACGTTGTCGAACTCGGCGGCGCGCGGCAGCCACGAGCGCTCCGCGAACGGCTGGTACGCCTCGTCGATCACGATCAGGCTGTGCCGTGCGGCCGCGATGATCCGCTCGACGTCGGCTTCGTCGTACAGCGTGCCGGTCGGGTTGTTCGGGTACGCGAGGTAGACGATCGCGGGCCGGTGCTCGGCGATCGCCGCGATCATCGCGTCGGCGTCGAGCGTCAGGTCGGCCTTGAGCGGCACGCCGACGAATTCGAGCTGCGCGAACTTCGCGGACAGTTCGTACATCACGAAGCCCGGCACCGGCGCGAGCACCTTCGCGCCCGGCTTTGCGCACGCCACCGACATCATGCTGATGATTTCGTCCGAGCCGTTGCCGAGCAGCACGTCGCACGCGGCCGGCACGCCCATCGCGCGGCGCAGCTTGTCGAGCAGCGCGCCCGGGCGCGGCGCCGGATAGCGGTTCAGCGCGACCTGCGCGAGGCGCTCGCCGAGCGCCGCCGCGAGCGGCGCGGGCAGCGAATACGGGTTCTCCATCGCGTCGAGCTTCACGAACCCGCTCGCGTCGGGCACCGGGTAGCTCGTCATCGCGAGCACGTCGCGGCGGATGATGTCTTGTGGCGTCGTCATGGTCTCAAGCCGGCGTGCTTCGCGCCGGCGTCAAATGGTCTCGGCAAGGCGGCGGCTGCCGCCCCGCGCGGGGTCTCCTCGTCGACGGAGACCGATGCGTCGGCATCGGCTCCGGCGCGTGTCACCCCTTCATCCGGAGTTCGGCGCTGCGCGCGTGCGCCTGCAGCCCTTCGCCGTACGCGAGCTCGGAGGCGATCTCGCCGAGCGTCTGCGCACCTTCGGCGCTGACCTCGATCAGGCTCGAGCGCTTGATGAAGTCGTACACGCCGAGCGGCGACGAGAAGCGCGCGGTGCGCGACGTCGGCAGCACGTGGTTCGGGCCCGCGCAGTAGTCGCCGAGGCTTTCGCTCGTGTAGCGGCCGAGGAAGATCGCGCCGGCATGACGGATCTGCTGGCCCCATTGCTGCGGCTCCAGCGCGGAAATCTCGAGGTGCTCGGGCGCGATGTCGTTCGCGATCCGGCACGCTTCGGCCATGTCGCGCACCTTGATCAACGCGCCGCGGCCTTCGAGCGACGCGCGGATCACGTCCTGGCGCGGCATCGTCGGCAGCAGTTCGTCGATCGCCTTCTCGACGCGCGCGAGGAACGCGGCATCCGGGCACAGCAGGATCGATTGCGCGAGCTCGTCGTGTTCGGCCTGCGAGAACAGGTCCATCGCCACCCAGCTCGGATCGGTCGTGCCGTCGCACAGCACGAGGATTTCCGACGGGCCGGCGATCATGTCGATGCCGACCGTGCCGAACACGCGGCGCTTCGCCGATGCGACGTACGCATTGCCGGGCCCGCAGATCTTGTCGACGGCCGGCACGGTTTCGGTGCCGTACGCGAGCGCACCGACTGCCTGCGCGCCGCCGATCGTGAACACGCGATCGACGCCGCCGAGCAGCGCCGCGGCGAGCACGAGGTCGTTCCTCACGCCGTCCGGGGTCGGGACCACCATCACGATCTCGCCGACGCCCGCCACACGCGCGGGAATCGCGTTCATCAGCACGGACGACGGATAGGCGGCCTTGCCGCCCGGCACGTAAAGGCCGACGCGGTCGAGCGGCGTGACCTTCTGGCCGAGCACCGTGCCGTCGCTTTCCGTGTACTGCCAGCTATGGGTGCCGCACTCGATCTTCTGCTTCTCGTGGTACGCACGCACGCGTGCGGCGGCGGCTTCCAGCGCCGCGCGCGCCTTCGGCGCGAGGCCGTCGAGCGCCGTCTGCAGCGCGTCCTGCGGGAGTTCGAGCGCCGCGATGCTGCTCGCGTCCAGCCGGTCGAAGCGGTTCGTGTACTCGAGCACCGCGGCGTCGCCGCGCGACTTCACGTCGGCGAGAATCTTCGCGACCGATTGCTCGATCGCGCCGTCCTCGCTCGCCTCGAACGCGAGCACCGCACGCAGCGCGGCGTCGAAGCCGTCGCTCGTCGAATCGAGTTTGCGGATGGTGATGGCCATGGGAGTTCCGTTACGGTGATGCGCTCAGTTGCCATTCTGCGACGCGCGTTCGAACGCGTCGAGAATCGGCTTGAGCGCCGCGCGCTTCAACTTCAGCGCAGCCTGGTTCACGACGAGGCGCGACGAGATCGCCATGATCTCCTCGACCTCGACCAGATTGTTCGCCTTCAGCGTGCCGCCCGAGCTGACGAGGTCGACGATCGCGTCGGCCAGCCCGACCAGCGGCGCCAGCTCCATCGAGCCGTACAGCTTGATCAGGTCGACGTGCACGCCCTTCGCG
The DNA here is from genome assembly GCF_003853425.1 of Burkholderia sp. Bp9140. NCBI lineage: Bacteria > Pseudomonadati > Pseudomonadota > Betaproteobacteria > Burkholderiales > Burkholderiaceae > Burkholderia > Burkholderia sp. Bp9140. The sequence continues at coordinate 43,404 of NZ_QTPQ01000045.1, read as the reverse complement.
GCGAAGTGTTCGCGTGCCGTTTCGACGTACTTGGTCGCGACCCGCAGGCGCGCGCCCTGGCGCACCGCGTTCGCGTAGTCGAAGCCGGCCGGCACGGCCACCGACATCCGGCAGCGCGCAATGTTCAGATCGATCGGCTGGTACAGGCCCGAGCCGCCGTGCTCGACCAGCACGTCCTTGCCGGCCACGCCGAAATCGGCCGCGCCGTATTCGACATAGGTCGGCACGTCGCTCGCGCGCACGATGATCACGCGCAGGTTCGGATCGGTCGTCGGCAGGATCAGCTTGCGCGACGTTTCCGGATCCTCGGCCACCTGCACGCCGGCGGCCGCCAGCAGCGGCAGGGTTTCCTCGAAAATCCGGCCCTTCGACAGGGCGAGGGTCAGCGGCGCGGTCATGCTTGGCTCCCGGAGAGGCGGCGCACGTTCGCGCCGACGGCGGTCAGTTTGGTTTCCATGCGGTCGTAGCCGCGGTCCAGGTGATAGATGCGGTCGACGAGCGTTTCGCCTTCGGCGCGCAGCCCGGCGATCACGAGGCTCGCCGACGCACGCAGGTCGGTCGCCATCACGGTCGCGCCGGACAGCTTGTCGACGCCGGTCACGCGTGCCGTGTTGCCGTCGATCGTGATGTTCGCGCCGAGCCGGTTCAGTTCCTGCACGTGCATGAAGCGGTTCTCGAAGATCGTCTCGACGACCTGCGCGGTGCCCGTCGCGACCGAATTGAGGGCCATGAACTGCGCCTGCATGTCGGTCGGGAACGCCGGGTATTCCGACGTGCGGATCGTCACCGCCGACGGCCGGCGGTCCATCTTCACGCGCAGCCAGCTGTCGCCTTCCTCGATCGACACGCCGGCCTCGCGCAGCTTGTCGATCACCGCGTCGAGGATGTGCGGACGCACGCCCGTCAGCATCACGTCGCCGCCCGCCGCCGCGACCGCGCACAGGAACGTGCCGGCCTCGATGCGGTCGGGAATCACCGAATGGCGCGCGCCGTGCAGCCGCTCGACGCCCTGGATCACGAGGCGGTCGGTGCCGATCCCGTCGATTTTCGCGCCCATCGCGACCAGCAAGTGCGCGAGATCGCTCACTTCCGGCTCGCGCGCCGCGTTCTCGATCACCGTCTCGCCGTCGGCCAGCGTCGCGGCCATCAGCAGGTTTTCCGTCCCCGTCACCGTGATCATGTCGGTCACGATGCGCGCGCCCTTCAGGCGCTTCGCGCGGGCCTCGATGAAGCCGTGCTCGATGCTGATCTCGGCGCCCATCGCCTGCAGGCCCTTGATGTGCTGGTCGACCGGACGCGCGCCGATCGCGCAGCCGCCCGGCAGCGACACCTTCGCCTCGCCGAAGCGCGCGAGCAGCGGCCCGAGCACGAGGATCGACGCGCGCATCGTCTTGACGAGCTCGTACGGCGCGACGAGGTTGTCGACGCGCGACGCGTCGAGCTGCACGCGGCAGCCGTCCGTTTCGCTCTTCACGCCCATCTGGTTCAGTACCTTCAGCGTGGTGCGCACGTCCTTCAGGTTCGGCACGTTGTCGAGCTCGACCGGCTCGGCGCTGAGCAGCCCCGCGCACAGGATCGGCAGCGCGGCGTTCTTCGCGCCCGACACGACGATCTCGCCCGACAGCCGGCGACCGCCTTCGATCACCAGCTTGTCCATCCCATGTCCTTGCGATTCCCCGTTGACGGCCGGGTGTGCCGTGGCGACGCTCTGGACGGCATCGCGCTCGTTGACGGTGACTTGCACTCAGTGGTTCCGGTTATGCGTTCTGCCATTCGGCGGGCGTCAGCGTCTTCATGCTGAGCGCGTGGATTTCCTGCTTCATGCGATCGCCGAGCGCCGCATAGACGAGCTGGTGCCGCTGGATCGGCCGCTTGCCTTCGAAGGCCGCCGACACGATCGTCGCGAAGAAATGCTGGCCGTCGCCTTCGACTTCCAGATGAGTGCAGGCGAGACCGCCGGCGATGTATTGCTTGACCTGTTCGGGAGTCGGCAACATGAGGGGCTCCTGTCGGCGCGCGCCGCCCGTGGCGGCCGCCGCCGTCGATATCAATGACGCAGTTTGTAGCCGGTCGCGAGCAGCCGCATCGCGAACACCGCGAGCAGCACGAAGAAACCGGTGACGATCGCGAGGCTCGCGAGCGGGTTGATGTCGGACGCGCCGAAGAACCCGTAACGGAAGCCGTCGATCATGTAGAAAAACGGGTTGAGACGCGAGATCTCGCGCCACACGGGCGGCAGCGAGTGCGTCGAATAGAACACGCCGGACAGGAACGTCAGCGGCATGATCAGGAAGTTCTGGAACGCGGCGAGCTGGTCGAACTTCTCGGCCCAGATCCCGGCGATCAGCCCGAGCGTGCCGAGGATCGCCGAGCCGAGCAGCGCGAACGCGATGATGAACAACGGCGCCGCGAAATGCATCGGGATAAACCAGATCGTCACGACGAACACGCCCGTGCCGACCGCGAGCCCGCGCACGACCGATGCGAGCATGTACGCGCCGAAGATGTCGCGGTACGACAGCGGCGGCAGCAGCATGAAGACGAGGTTGCCGGTGATCTTCGACTGGATCAGCGACGACGAGCTGTTCGCGAACGCATTCTGCAGCACGCTCATCATCACGAGGCCGGGCACGAGAAAGCTCACGTACTCGACGCCCGGATACACCTCGACGCGGCCCGACAGCGCGTGGCCGAAGATCGTCAGATACAGCAGCGCCGTCACGATCGGCGCGCATACCGTCTGGAACGACACCTTCCAGAAGCGCAGGAGTTCCTTGTAGAACAGCGTTTGAAAACCGCTTCCCGTCACTCGCCCGACAGCGCCGGGTTCAGGAGTTTGGCGGGAACGGGGGGGCTGCGCCCCCCCGAGCGAACGCAGTTCGCGTGGGGGTTGTTTATTCATGCCAGCCCCTCGACGACTTCTGCCCCGTTCATCACCTGGACGAACACATCTTCGAGGTCGGCCTTGCGGACCTCGATCTCGTCGAACGTGCAACCCGCCGCGCGGCACTGCGCGAGGATACGCTCGACATCGTCGTAGTTCGACAGGCGCAGCAGGTGCTCGCCCGGCGCGCGCGCGGCCGGATCGGTCTCCAGCCCGCGCAGCTCGGCGGGCAGCGCGCCCGTTGCGAGCCGCAGGTACAGCTGCAGCCCCGCGAAACGGCGCAGCAGCGCGTCGGTGCGATCGAGCGCGACGACTTCACCGCGACGCAGCATCGCGATGCGGTCGCACAGCGACTCGGCTTCCTCGAGGTAATGGGTGGTCAGGACGATCGTGTGGCCCTCGCGGTTCAGCCGCGAGATGAATTTCCACAGCGTCTGGCGCAGTTCGACGTCGACGCCGGCGGTCGGCTCGTCGAGCACGATCACGGGCGGCCGGTGCACGAGCGCCTGCGCGACCAGCACGCGGCGCTTCATCCCGCCCGACAGCGCACGCATGTTCGCGTCGGCCTTCTCGGTGAGGTCGAGATTGGCCATCACTTCGTCGATCCAGTCGTCGTTACGACGCAGCCCGAAGTAGCCGGACTGGATCCGCAGCGTCTCGCGAACGGTGAAGAACGGGTCGAACACGAGTTCCTGGGGCACGACGCCGAGCGCGCGGCGCGCACCCCGGAAGTCCTTGACGACGTCGTGGCCGAGCACCGAGATGCTGCCTTCATCGGCCCGGGCGAGCCCGGCGAGAATACTGATGAGCGTGGTCTTGCCTGCGCCGTTCGGGCCGAGCAGACCGAAAAACTCGCCTTCCTCGACCGACAGGCTGACGCCCTTGAGCGCCTGAAGCGATTTGTAGCGCTTCCTGACGTGACGGATTTCTATGGCTGACATGACTGTGCGCGGCGCAAGGGCCGCGACGCCTATTCTGTGCTTGCTGCGAATGAAAATGGGGGCCGGACGCCGATTGGCTGCCCCGCAAAACGCTTGATTATAGGGCAAACCGGCTGGTGGGGCCGGCGCCGGAGGCGCGCGGCCTGAAGCGTGCGCGCGCCGGCTGGCGCGGCGGGCTTCGGTCGGACAGGGTCAATGTCGCCCGGTGCCTTCGATGAGCGCGTCGACGCCGTAGGCGCTCGCGAGGCTGGCGAGCTTCGGGGGAAGATTGAGGATGTCGAGCGCCGCACCGCGCGCTTTCGCGGCACGTTGCCATGCGAGCAGCACGGCGAGCGCGGACGAATCGAACTGCGTCAGCGCCGCGCAATCGACGGCGGTGGCACCCGCGTCGATGCGCGTGAGACCGTCCGCGAGCGCGGACTTCGCGCTCGCGACGGTCAGCGAGGAGCTGGCTGCGAAGCCGCTCACGACGCCTGCTTGCCGGCGGCAAGTTCCTGGTTGCGTTGCGTCAGGAACTTGATCAGGCCGTCCACGCCGCTTTGCTGGATCTTCTCGTTGAACTGCTGCTGGTACGTCTGGATCAGCCACGCGCCGAGCACGTTCAGGTCATACACCTTCCAGCCGTTGGCCGTCTTGTACAGGCGGTAGTCGATCTGGACCGGCTGGCCGTTGTTCATCGCGACCGTCTTCACGACGACGTCGGTGTCGGCCGGATCGGCGCGGAACGGCGGGTACTGGATCTGCTGGTCCGGCTTCAGCTGCGCGAGCGCGCCCGAATACGTGCGGATCAGCAGCAGCTTGAACTGCTCCTGAACCTGCTGCTGCTGCTCGGCCGACGCCGCGCGCCAGTTGCGGCCCATCGCGAGCTGCGTCGTGCGGCGGAAATCGGTGTACGGCAGGATGTCCTTGTTGACGATCGTGATGATGCGGTTGGTGTCGCCCTGCTTGATCGTCTGCTGCTTGACCTCGTCGAGCACCTGCTGCGTCGCCGTCTTGATCAGCACCTGCGGGTTCGACTGGTCGACTTGCGCGTGAGCTGCGCTGCCGAACGAGAACAGCGCCGCGAAAACAGGGATCAGGAACAGTTTTTTCATCATGGAGACCTGCATGAAGAGTCGATGCGAAGGTTGGAGCCGGTAGCTTACGCGCAAGTTCGCGCGCGCTACCGACTGAATCGTTTCCGGCTGTAACGAATGTAAGCGGGTCAGTGCAGCTTGATGCTCGGGAAGCGGAACCCGCCCGGTGCGGGCGGCGTCATCTGCATGGCCGGCACGTTCGTTGCACTCGCCGGGTTCGGCGATTCGGCACTGCCCGACGCCGGTACGGCAACGGCCGCGCCCGATGCGCCGGCCGGTGCCGTCGCCCCGCCGACTGCCGCCGCGCCCGCCGTACCGGCCGCGCCGGCTGCCGCTGGTGCCGCGCCGTCGTCCGGCAGGTCGTACTTCGGCAGCGCATCGTTGCTCGACGTCGTCGAGGCCTCGCCGCGCGCGTTGTCGATCAGCATCTGGCGGCGCTGCAGGTACGCGTTGCGCACGAACGAATACTTGTCGAGCGCCGCGGCATCCAGCACGTCACCCGCGCCGAGCAGGTTCGCGCGCGTGTTGACGAGGTTCACGCCGAACAGGCCCCAGCTCAGGCCGTCCGGCTTCACGTAGGTGAGCGGGTTGCCGACGTAGTCGACGCCGAGGCCTGCCGTGTCGCGCAGCGTGCTCGGGCCGAGCAGCGGCAGCACGAGGTATGGGCCCGACGGCATGCCGTAGCGGCCCATCGTGATCCCGAAGTCGGCGGTATGCTTCGGCAGTTTCGCGATCGTCGCGACGTCGAACAGGCCGCCGACGCCGAACACCGTGTTGATCACGACGCGCATGATGTCGCCGACGCCGTCCGCGATCCGCAGCTGCACGATGTTGTTCGCCGCGATGTAAACGTCGCCGATGTTCGAGAAGAAGTTCGTCACGCTGTCGCGCACCGGCTGCGGCACCACGTACTGGTAGCCCTTCGCAACCGGCTTCAGCGCATACGTGTCGACCGTGTCGTTGAACTTGTACATCGACCGGTTGAAGCCTTCGAGCGGATCGCCCTTGGTCGGCGTCTGCACGGTCGCGCAACCGCTCAACGCGGCGACTGCTGCCACGGCGAGCGCGGCGTGCCTGATGCGGATCGTCTGCATGGTCATTACCCTCTTGTCTTGCTCTCGTGTGGTTATTGGGCGGGCGACGCGGACACCGCGGACGCCGGCACCGCGACCGGTGCGGGCGCGGCCGGCGCGGCCGATGCGCCGGCTGCCGGCTTCGCGCCGCCCGCGTCGGCCGCCTTGCTGTACAGGAACTGGCCGATCAGGTTCTCGAGCACGATTGCCGACTGCGTCATCGTGATCGTGTCGCCCGCCTTCAGCATTTCGGTGTCGCCGCCCGGATCGAGGCCGATGTACTGCTCGCCGAGCAGGCCGGACGTCAGGATCTTCGCCGAAGAATCCTTCGGGAACGGGTATTGGCCGTCGACGTCGATCGTCACGAGCGCCTGATACGTATTGGTGTCGAAGCCGATCGCCTTCACGCGGCCAACCACGACGCCCGCGCTCTTCACGGCCGCGCGCGGCTTCAGCCCGCCGATGTTGTCGAATTTCATCCTCACCGAGTAGGTCGGCTGAAACGACAGCGAGCTCATGTTGCCGACCTTGAGCGCCAGGAACAGCACCGCAAGGAAGCCCACCACCACGAACAGGCCGACCCAGAAGTCGAGAGCAGTCTTTTTCATCGTCATCCCAAAATTTGGCTTGGCTGAGGCTTAGCTGAACATCAGCGCGGTCAGCAGGAAATCGAGGCCGAGTACGGCGAGCGACGCGAATACGACCGTCTTGGTCGTCGCGCGCGACACGCCCTCGGGCGTGGGCTTCGCTTCATACCCTTGAAACAGCGCAATGAAGGTCACGGCGAACCCGAACACGATGCTCTTGATCACGCCGTTGCCGACGTCGGCCCACACCTGGACCCCGCCCTGCATCTGCGACCAGAACGCGCCCGGATCGACGCCGATCAGCACGACCCCGACGAAATAACCACCGAGCACGCCGACCGCGTTGAAGATCGCGGCGAGCAGCGGCATCGCGATGATGCCGGCCCACAGGCGCGGCGCGATCACCGTCTTGATCGGGTCGACGGCCATCATCTCGAGCGCGGTGAGCTGCTCGCCGGCCTTCATCAGGCCGATCTCGGCCGTGAGCGACGTGCCCGCGCGGCCCGCGAACAGCAGCGCGGTCACGACCGGGCCGAGCTCGCGCACGAGCGACAGCGCGACCAGCAGGCCGAGCGCCTGCTCGGACCCATAGCGGTTCAGCGTGTAGTAGCCCTGCAGGCCGAGCACGAAGCCGACGAACAGGCCCGACACGGCGATGATCACGAACGAATAGTTGCCGAGGAAGTGGATCTGCTTCGTGACCAGCCGCGGCCGGCGCAGCAGCGGGAAGAATTCCAGCACGAGGCGCACGAACAGCCGCGTGCCGTAGCCCGCGCGCACGAGGCCGCCCATGACGTAACGTCCGATCGCGCTGATCATGCGCGTCCTCCGCCGAGCCCGAAATCCGCTGCCAGCGGCGGGCTCGTGTAATGAAATTTGAACGGGCCGTCCGGCGCGCCGTCGATGAACTGCCGCACGCTCGGATCGGTCGACGCGCGCAGCTCGTCAGGCGTACCCTGCGCGAGCACGCCGCCGTTGGCCAGAAAATACACGTAGTCGGCGATCGCGAACGATTCCGGCACGTCGTGCGTGACGAGGATCGACGTGGCGCCGAGCGCCTGGTTCAGCGTGCGGATCAGGTTCGCGGTGATGCCGAGCGAGATCGGATCGAGGCCCGCGAACGGCTCGTCGTACATGATGAGTTGCGGATCGAGCGCGATCGCGCGCGCGAGCGCGATACGGCGCGCCATCCCGCCCGACACCTCGGACGGCATCAGGTCGCGCGCGCCCCGCAGCCCGACCGCGTTGAGCTTCATCAGCACGAGGTCGCGGATCAGCTCTTCGGGCAGGTCGGTGTGTTCGCGCAGCGCGAACGCGACGTTCTCGAACACCGACATGTCGGTGAACAGCGCGCCGAACTGGAACAGCATGCCCATCTTGCGGCGCAGCGCGTACAGGCCGTCGCGCGTCTGCGCGCCGACGTCGGCGCCGTCGAACAGCACCTGGCCGCGGCGTGCGCGCACGAGGCCGCCGATCAGGCGCAGCACGGTCGTCTTGCCGCAACCCGACCCGCCCATGACAGCGACGACCTGGCCGCGCCCGAAACGCAGGTTCAGGTTCGACAGGACGAGGCGGTCGCCGTAGCCAAAGTCGACGTCGCGAAGTTGCAGCAGTGTCTCGGTAGGAGTGGGGCTCACGGAGCTGACAGTCCTTTTACGCAGAACGCCGAATTATAGGGCCTGCATTGGAATGATGTCGTGACGCCGTTCCGGGCCCTGCGGTCAATGATTGTCAAATTGTCGGGCAAAACATTGCTGCGATGCAACAATTGCCGCCCGATAATCGCTGGCGCCCGTGACCGCACTGACGACCGCGACGCTGCCGACGCCCGTCGCCAGCACGTCCGGCAATGCGTCGAGCCCCACGCCGCCGATCGCGACGAGCGGCGCCCGCGCCCCGGCGAAGCGTGCATAGCGGGCGATCCGCGCGAGGCCCTGCGGCGGCGCCGCGACCGCCTTGGTCGCGGTCGCATACACGGGACCGAGCGCCAGGTAGCTCGGGCGCTCGTGCAAGGCGCGCAACATTTCGTAATAGCCGTGGCTCGACAGCCCGAGCCGCAGGCCGGCGCGCGCGATCGCGGCCAGATCGGCCGTCTCGAGGTCTTCCTGCCCCAGATGGACGCCGTACGCACCCTCTTCTACCGCGATCTGCCAGTGATCGTTGATGAACACACGCGCATCGGGATAGCGGCGCCCGGCCGCGACCGCACGCGCGACTTCGCGGCGCAACGCGTCGGGGTTCGTGCCTTTCACGCGCAGCTGCACGGTCCGCGCGCCGCAATCAAGCACCCGCTCGACCCATTCGGCATCCGGGACGACCGGATAGAGGCCGAGTTGCGCGGGGCACGGCGGAAATGCGGGCTCGGGCGCGGCGGCCAGATCGGCGACGCGCGGGAACCGCGCGGCGTCGACCGGCCACGCATCCGCGCCGCGCGTTTCGTCGCCGTCACGCCACGCCAGCGCGAGCACCAGCGCGTCGATCGGCGCGAAACCGCAATCGAGGAACGCGGCGAGCGCCGCGATCCAGTCGTCGGCGAGCGGATGCGCGGCTTCCAGCGCGTAGCGCACGCCCGCGGCATGCAGCGCCGCGCCGTGCTCGTCGAACTCGATCGCGACCGCGTCCGGCGACGCGGGGCGCGATGCGGCCGACGCGCGCGCCTGCGCGGCACGGTCGCCGGCCGACACGATCAGCACGTCGCCGCCGGCCGGCACGTCGGGCGCCGCGACGCACAGTCGCCACGGCGTCGTGCCGCTCGGCCAGTCGCCGAGGCGGGCACGAATCCGCTCGGCCGCTTCGGCCAGCTCGTCGGCCGGCGGCCAGAAGGCATCGGCGAAGCGCGCGCTCATGCACCGCCCCCGTCCTGGTGCCAGAACGGCATCCCGACCACCGGCGTGCTCGCGTGCGCGGTATCGCGCGCATCCATCGGCCCGGCGAGATAGGCCGCACGGCCGGCCTCGACGCCCTGCGCGAACGCGCGCGCCATGATCTCCGGGTGCGTGGCCTGCGACACGGCCGTGTTCAGCAGCACGCCGTCGAAGCCCCATTCCATGACCTGGCACGCATGCGACGGCACGCCGAGCCCGGCGTCGACGATCAGCGGCACGTCCGGCAGCCGCTCGCGCAGCACGCGCAGCCCGTACGGGTTCACGACGCCCTTGCCGGTGCCGATCGGCGCGCCCCACGGCATCAGCGCCTCGCAGCCGGCGTCGAGCAGGCGCCGGCCGATCACGAGATCCTCGGTGCAGTACGGCAGCACCTTGAAGCCGTCCTTGACCAGTTGCGCGGCCGCCTCGATCAGCCCGACCGGGTCGGGCTGCAGCGTGTAGTCGTCGCCGATCAGCTCGAGCTTGATCCAGTCGGTGTCGAAAACCTCGCGCGCCATGTGCGCGGTCGTCACCGCCTCGGCGACGGTCTGGCAGCCGGCCGTGTTCGGCAGCAGCGGCACCGCGTGGTGCTTGAGCAGGTCGAAGAAGCCGGCCTCGGCGGTGCCGCCGGTCATCTGGCGGCGCAGCGCGACCGTCACCATCCCGGGTCGCGACGCGGCGATCGAATCGGACAGCGACTGCAGCGACGGATAGCGCGACGTGCCGAGCAGCACGCGGCTTGCGAAGGTTTCGCCGTACAGCGTCAGCGCGTCGGCGGAAGTGAGGGACGTCATGTCGTTTTCCTGGAAGAGCGGGGGCGAACCGGCGGCGCTCAGCCGCCCGCGACGGGGTGCACCACGTCGAGCTTGTCGCCCGTCGCAAGCGCGCGCGCCGCATGCTGCGTGCGCGCGACGAAATTGCCGTTCAGCGCGACCGCGTATGGCGGACGCGCGCCGTATGCGGCCAGCGCGTCGGCCACCGTCGCGCCGTCGGGCAGCGTCAGGGTCAGTTGGTTGATCTGGATATCCATGAGGCTTGATCGAATTCGGTCGGCGGCGCGCGTCAGGCCGGCTGGCGCGCGTCGTCGCGGTGATGGAGGAGCGCCGGCCAGCGCGCGGCATCGCGCCACGCGGCGAATGCGTCGGCGTCACCGAACGCGCCGCCGAGCGCGGCTTCGGCAAACGCGACCGCCGCGTGCGCGACTTCCGGCGCGATCATGAAGCCGTGCCGGTACAGGCCGTTGACGGCGAGCGTCGTCGCACCGTCCCAGATCACTGCCGGGCGGTGGTCGGGCAGCGTCGGGCGGCACTGCGCATTGAGTTCGAGGATGCGTGCCTCGCCGAACGCCGGATGCACGGAGAACGCCGCGCTCAGCAGTTCGAGCGCGGAACGCACGCTGACGGGCGACATGTCCTCGCCCTCCACCTCGGTCGCGCCGATTACGTACAGGTCGTCCTGTTTCGGCGCGATGTACAGCGGATAGCGCGGATGCAGCAGCCGCACGGGCCGCGTGAGCCCGATGCCGGGCGCGCGCACGCGTGCGACTTCACCGCGGATCCCGCGCAGCGCGGGCAGCGCGGGTTTCGCGCCGAGCCCGCGGCAATCGATCGTGAAATGCGCGTCGGGCCGGTTCGCGTCGTCGATCGTCGCGTGCCAGTGCAATTCGACGCCGCGCTGCGCGAGGCCCGCCGCGAGCGCGCGCAGCGCCTGACGGTTGTCGAGCTGCCCTTCGCGCGGCAGCATCAGGCCGCGCGCGAAGCGCCCCGCGAGCGCGGGCTCGGCCGCGTCGACCTGCGCGCCGGCCAGCGCGACGAAGCCGCCGTCGAACAGCTCGGCCGGCGCGTTCGCGCGCACGCGCCGCTCGAACAGCGGCGCCTCCGCGCGATCCGCGTGATGCCAGACGACGAGCGTGCCGTGATGCTGGAAAAACACCGGTTCGGGCAGTTCCGCGAGCCATTGCGGCCAGCGCGCGAGCGATGCGACGCCGAGCTCGGTGATCAGCAACTCGGCGCTCGCCGCCTCGGCGAGCGGCGCGAGCATCGCCGCAGCGATCCACGCGGCCGACTGCTCGCCGTCGGGGCCGCCGCGCTCGTACAGCGCGACGCGATGCCCGTCGCCCGCGAGCCGCCACGCGATCAGGCGGCCGACGAGGCCGCCGCCGAGTACCGCGAAATCCGGCCGGGAAACGTGGACGTTCATCGCGTGCCCTCCCCGCGAACCGCGCGGGCCCGTGCGACAGACATCGACGCGCACGCGCCGTCCCGTGCCAACGCACGCGACAGCGGTTCGGGAACAGCGCAAAAGACTGAAGATTGAGCGGTCATCATTCCTTCCGTAACGCGCAATGCGCGTACCCAAAAGGACGAAACCGGCAGCAAAGGCCGGCCGGGCGGGACTCGGGCGCTGACCATGTGGGATGGCAGCCAGCGCGGCCCGGCGGGATCAGAAACTTCCCTCGCCGGTATTACCCGGATCGGGTGCGAAGGGTCTTTCTCAGCCTCGCCGCGTCGCCCGGAATGACCCGTCGGCCACGCTCGAAGCACCCCTGTTTCGTCGTCGGCCATTAGACCATAAAAGCGGAAAGCGCCGCAAACTGTCCCCCATGCGGCAAATTCGCCGTCGCGTCGCGCCGCTCTGGCACAATGCCCGCAGGCCGGCCGCGCGAGCGGCCGGTTGCCGCGTCACCGCCGGCCTTAAGTGCCGTTTAAGACGCGCGGGCCACCATCCGTGCGCCCGCCGTCAGTCGGCACCTCGTCCCGGCATGCCGTATCGCGGCGCGCGCCCGGCTTCGCCCGGCCCGCGCGCCGGCTACTCATCAGGAAGCACATGACCCAATCGATCGATCCCGTCCGCTCCGTCTCCGACGCGCCGCAGGACGAGCGCCCGGTATCCGCATGGAGCCTCATCAAGCCCTACTGGGTGTCGTCCGAATGGAAAACCGCATGGGGGCTGTTGCTCACGATCATCGTGATCAACCTCTGTGTGGTCTGGATCAACGTCAAGCTCAACAAGTGGAACGCGCAGTTCTACAACGCGCTGCAGTCGAAGGACGTCCACGACTTCCCGAACCTGCTGATGCAGTTCTCCGCGCTCGCGTTCGGCTTCATCATCCTCGCGGTGTACGGCCGCTACCTGCGGCAGATGCTCGGGTTCCGCTGGCGCCAGTGGCTCACCGACCGCTTTCTCGCCCAGTGGCTCGGCGATCGCGCGTTCTACCGGATCGAACGCGACCGCCTCGCCGACAACCCCGACCAGCGGATCACCGACGACCTCCAGTCGTTCGCGACGACGACGCTCGCGCTGTCGCTCGACCTGCTGTCGACGGTCGTCACGCTCGTGTCGTTCATCACGATCCTGTGGTCGCTCGCCGGCGCGCTGACGTTCTCGCTCGGCGCGACGCCGATCACGATTCCCGGCTACATGGTGTGGGCCGCCGCGCTGTACGCGGTGGTCGGCTCGCTGATCATCCAGAAGGTCGGGCACCCGCTCGTGTCGATCAACTACCAGCAGCAGCGCGTCGAGGCCGATTTCCGCTTCGGGCTGATTCGCGTGCGGGAGAACGCCGAGCAGATCGCGTTCTACGACGGCGAGCAAACCGAGACCGGCAACGCGCAGAGCCTGTTCATGCGCATTCGCGACAACTGGTGGCGCGTGATGAAGTACACGAAGCGCCTCACGTTCGTGCTGAGCTTCTACGGCCAGATCGCGATCATCTTCCCGCTCGTCGTCGCGGCGCCGCGCTATTTCGCGGGCGCGTTCTCGTTCGGCGTGCTGATGCAGATCTCGTCCGCGTTCGGCACCGTCAGCGATTCGTTCTCGTGGTTCATCAACAGTTACTCGACCCTCGTCGAATGGCGCGCCACCGTCAACCGTCTGCGCGAATTCAAGCGCGTGATGGGTACGTCGCACCTGAAGGAAAGCCTGTCTCCCGCGACCGAGCACGGCGGCATCAACCTGCACTACGTCGATGCCGCGAAGCTGTCGACGTCGTCGCTGAAGCTCGCGCTGCCGAACGGCAATGCACTCGCCAACATCGGCAACGTGACGATCGAACCCGGCTCGCGCTGGCTCGTGATCGGCAAGTCGGGCTCCGGCAAGAGCACGTTCATGCGCGCGCTCGCGGGCCTGTGGCCGTTCGGCGACGGCGCGATCGACGCGCCGGTCGGCGCGCGGATGATGTTCGTGCCGCAGACGAGCTACTTGCCGATCGGCACGCTGAAGGCCGCGCTCACCTACCCGGCCACGCCCGACGCGTTCACCGACGATGCCTGCCGCGACGCGCTGCGCGCGTGCCGCCTCGAAGACTACGTCGGGCGCCTCGACGAGACCGCGCACTGGACGCGCGTGCTGTCGCCGGGCGAACAGCAGCGCCTCGCCGGCGCGCGCGTGCTGCTGCACAAGCCGGACTTCCTGTTCCTCGACGAAGCGACGAGCGCGCTCGACGCCGACAACGAAGCGCGGCTCTATCACCTGTTCGCCGAACGGCTGCCGAAGGCCGCGATCGTCAGCATTGCGCATCGCGAGTCGCTGGCCGCGTTCCACGTCGGCACGATCAACGTCGAGCGCGTGCACGACAGCGACAAGGTCGCCGCGTAACCGCAAAACAAAATGCCGGCGCATGCGGCGCCGGCCTTCTCGTCCTCGTCCTGCCCGCCGTCCTGCTACGCCGGCGCGACCGGCACCGACACGATCGGCACATGCGACACGCCGTCGTGCGACAGCCGGCTTTCAAATAGCGTCAGCGCGCCGAAACGCACCGCGACCGGCCGCCCGGTCGCGCCGCCGTGTGCGGGCTGCCCATCCGCATTGCGCGGCAGCCGCGCGAGCGTGACGTGCGGCCGGAACGGCCGGCGGTCGGCCGGCACGCCCAGTTCGCGCAGCAGCGCGGACAAGTCGGCATTCAGCGCCGCACACGCGGGCTCGACCGCGAGTTCCGCGACGATCAGCCGCGCACGCGGCAGGCTCGGCCACCACGCAATCCGCTCGACCGGCTGCAACGGCAGCGCATGCGCGGCCGCGAGCGCCGGCAGGCGCGCGGCCAGCGCGTCGCAACGCGCACGTTCGATCGCGCCGATGAACGCGAGCGTCACGTGCAGTTGCGCAGGCGATGTGCGGCGCGCGCCACGCGTGACCGGCAACGCGTGCAGCGCGTCGCGCGATGCCGTGTCAGGCATCAGCGCGACGAACGCACGGAGCCGGTCGCCGTTCATGACTCGCGCACCGCCACGCGCACTTCGGCGGTCGCCTCGGCCGAAGCCGGACGCTGCGGCAGCGGGCCGTGCTCGCCCCACACGTCGGCCGGCAGCACGCGGGCGAGCTCGGGAATCGTGTTGCGGGTGAACACCGGTTCGGCGATACCCTGCGCGCGCTGCTGGCGATAGTCGCGCCACGCGGCGTGCGCATACTTGCCGAGCGCGAGGATCGCGACCAGGTTGATGATCGCCATCAGCCCCATGCTCGTATCGGCCATCGCCCACACGAGCGGCAGTTGCCCGACGCTGCCGAACATCACCATGCCGAGCACCGCGATACGGAACAGCGGCAGCACGCCGCGCCGCTTCGTGATGAATTCGACGTTGCCTTCCGCATACGCGTAGTTGCCGATCACCGACGAGTACGCGAAGAAGAAGATCGCGACGGCCATGTAGATACCGCCCCAGTCGCCGACGTGGCTCGCGATCGCGCGCTGCGTGAGCGCCGCGCCTGCCATGCCGGTACCGAGTTCGTACTGGCCCGACAGCAGGATCACGAACGCGGTCGCGCTGCAGATCACGATGGTGTCGACGAACACGCCGAGCATCTGGATCAACCCCTGCACGACCGGATGCCGCACGCTGGCGGTCGCGGCCGCGTTCGGCGCGCTGCCCATGCCGGCCTCGTTCGAGAACAGCCCGCGCTTCACGCCCATCGCGACTGCCTGGCTGACCGCATAGCCGGTCAGGCCACCCGCCGCCTGCTCGAGCCCGAACGCGCTCTTCACGATCAGCGCGATCACGCCCGGCACCAGCGCAACGTGCGTCGCGACCGCGTAGATCGCCAGCGCGAGGTAGCCGATCGCCATCACCGGCACGATCACCTGCGCGACCGATGCGATGCGGCGAATCCCGCCGAAGATGAGCGGCGCGGTGAGCAGCACGAGGCCGAGGCCGACCGTCTCGCGGCTCCACCCGAACGACGTATGAAATGCATCGGCGATCGCATTGGCCTGCACCGCGTTGAACACGAAGCCGAACGCGAGAATCAGCGACAGCGAGAACAGCACGCCGAAGCCGCGCGAACGCAAGCCCGTCTGGATGTAGTACGCGGGGCCGCCGCGATAGCTGCCGTCCGGGTGCGACACCTTGAAGATCTGTGCGAGGGTCGCCTCGACGAACGCGGACGACATCCCGACGAGCGCCGTCATCCACATCCAGAAGATCGCGCCCGGCCCGCCGACCGTCAGCGCGACCGCGACGCCGGCGATGTTGCCGGTGCCCACGCGGCTCGCGAGCCCGGTCGCGAACGCCTGGAACGACGAGATGCTGCCCGGCTCGCCCTTGCTGCCGACCAGCTTCATGCTGAGGAGCAGCGCCTTCAGCTGGATCATCCGGAACCGCAGCGTGAACCACGCGCCCACGCCGAGCAGCAGCGCAATCAACACGTAGTTCCACAGCACGCCGTTGACGGCGTCGATCAGCCCTTGCACGAATGCTTCCATCCAGAGTCCTTGTAAATGGGGTCAGTCATATGCGTCGGCCGCGCGAATGCGGCCGACGGGGCGACATGATATGACAGTTTCCAAGGATTATTACAAAATGAAAGGAAGCGGAATTGCCGAAAATCGACGCCCGATGTGATCAGGTTAGGCGACGCTTCGTGAAAATGCGGCATGCAGCGGCAAGGGAACGGCGGCTGATGCACGCGGGGACCGACGTCCCGCCCGGCCCATACGCGGTATTGCGCACGGGGCCTGGCTCAGCGGCCAAGCAGCGATCCGCAGCGGAAATACCGCGACGGGAATTCGCGACCTCCGACACCCGGAAACATTAACAATAGCGGGTCGCCAAACAGGAATTCCGGGGGAAAATGAGGTCCGGCATTAAGCGTGCTTTTCTTGTTACCCGTTAATCATGACAGGTGTCTCGAAAAACCGGGCACGGTAAAGACGAAATGCATCTGGCAAACCGGAAGCGCCCCCATGATTCCGGTTTATTGCCGTTGCAGCATTCGCACGTCGGCAAGGGTGGCGACACGCGGGAGTCAGGCGGCGCTGGCCGCCCCGGGCATCCTCTACCCATGGCGGCCACAACAAACAATCCTTATGCTCGTAGCGATTGCGGCGCTCTCTCGGCTACTGCCTGGAAGGCAGGAACCACAGTCCATTGTTGCGCGAACGTTCCGTTGTAGGGGTACGCCCAGACGAGGTTGTCGGCTTGCAGGCTATCGTAGTGATCGTCGAACACGAGGCTCGTATTCGCGAGGGATGTGATATATCCGGGGCGAATCGATATGCTCCACCGCTGCGAAGGCGCTCCGGTGAACGGTCGCAGGACCAGCGGGGTTTCGGGGGCGACCTTGCCGTCATTGAAGTCGACCGCCAGTTTGCCGCCGCCATTGTATTCGCTGAAATCCAGAATGATGGCACCGTGGGTCGGATCATAGTCCCACAGGGTCTGCACATTCGGGTCGGTGAGATAGCGCAGTTGCAGCGGAGCGTTGGGGCCGATCACGCTGCCGTTGGTATTGTTCTGGGCAACGCCGAGGACACGGGTGGGATCCTGCGTAAACTGAATCGATATCGACATATACGCCATGATTTTCTCCAAAAATTATGAAAACCAGACCTTTCTCAGTTGCCCGAATTAACCAGGCGAAAATTACTATAGGCGGCGACAGACCTCGATTCAACCTCCACCTTAATATCCCTATCTATATTTTTATTTTTATAAATTGTCGATTTAATTGATGCCGAATTGAATTATTGGCTATGCCGGGGGAAATTCCTCCAGGCGGCCACCTTGTCATCAGGCGTCGATAAAAAAACCGGACGCCCTCTCGGACGCCCGGTTTTCATCGAAACCCGCTCGAGCGATTCAGCTCAGCGCGGCAGTTCCGAATGCCCCATCAGATACGCGTCGACCGAACGTGCGCACTGGCGGCCTTCGCGGATCGCCCAGACGACGAGCGACTGGCCGCGACGCATGTCGCCTGCCGCGAACACCTTGTCGACCGACGTGTAGTACGAGCGGTCGCCTTCGGTTGCCGCACGCGCGTTGCCGCGGGCATCCTTCGCGACGCCGAACGCCTCGAGCACGGTGGCGGCCGGCTGCGTGAAGCCCATCGCGAGCAGCACGAGGTCGGCCTTCATCTCGAACTCGGAGCCCGGCACTTCCTGCATCTTGCCGTCCTTCCACTCGACGCGCACCGCGATCAGCTTCTCGACCTTGCCGTTCTTGCCTTCGAGACGTTTCGTCGCGACCGCCCAGTCACGCTCGCAGCCCTCTTCGTGCGACGACGACGTGCGCAGCTTGATCGGCCAGTACGGCCACACGAGCGGCTTGTTTTCCTCTTCCGGCGGCTGCGGCAGCAGCTCGAACTGCGTGACCTGCTTCGCGCCGTGACGGTTCGACGTGCCGACGCAGTCCGAACCCGTATCGCCGCCGCCGATCACGATCACGTGCTTGCCCTTCGCGAGCAACTGGTCGACGAGCTTGTCGCCCGCATTCACGCGGTTCTGCTGCGGCAGGAAGTCCATCGCGAAATGGACGCCGGCGAGCTCGCGGCCCGGCACCGGCAGGTCGCGCGGCGTTTCCGAACCGCCCGCGATCACGACCGCGTCGAATTCTTCCTTCAGCTTCTCCGGCGAAATGGTTTCCTTCGCGAGGCTGCCGATCGACTCGGGCAGCGGATCCTTGCCGATGAACACGCTGGTGCGGAACGTCACGCCTTCCGCTTCCATCTGGCGCATGCGGCGATCGATCAGCCACTTCTCGAGCTTGAAGTCGGGGATCCCGTAACGCAGCAGGCCGCCGATGCGATCGTTCTTCTCGAACACCGTCACGTCGTGGCCGGCGCGTGCGAGCTGCTGCGCGACGGCGAGGCCCGCGGGGCCCGAACCGACGACCGCGACCTTCTTGCCCGTCTTGTGCTCGGCCGGAAGCGGCTTCACCCAGCCTTCCGCCCAGGCCTTGTCGATGATCGCGTGCTCGAGCGACTTGATGCCGACCGGATCGTCGTTGATCCCGAGCGTGCAGGCTGCCTCGCACGGCGCCGGGCAGATGCGGCCCGTGAACTCGGGGAAGTTGTTGGTCGAATGCAGGACTTCGATCGCCTGCTGCCAGTCCTGGCGGTAAACGAGATCGTTGAAGTCCGGGATGATGTTGTTGACCGGGCAGCCGTTGTTGCAGAACGGGATGCCGCAGTCCATGCAGCGCGCGCCCTGGACCTTCGCGTCCGCGTCGGTCAGCGCCGCGACGAATTCCTTGTAGTGCTTCACGCGCGTGAGCGGTGCTTCGTACGCCTCGTGGCGGCGTTCGAACTCCAGAAAACCGGTTGCCTTGCCCATAAGGTGCTCTTCTGTTCGGTGTATCGAGTGGGGGAGCCGCGCGCGGCAATCATGCGCGCGCGGCATTCGCTATGTCGTTCGTCGCTCAGGCGGCCAGCACTTCCTTCGCCGCCTTCTTCGCACCGATCTCGCCCAGCGCGCGCTTGTATTCGTGCGGGAACACCTTCACGAACTGGCGGCGCGCCGCGTCCCAGTTTTCCAGCAGCGACTTCGCGCGCGGCGAACCCGTGAACTGGAAATGACGCTCGACGAGCCCCTTGAGCAGCGCTTCGTCCGTCGTGCCCGCGTGCCAGAGTGCGCGGTCGACCGTGCGCTCCTGCTCGGCCTGCTGCAGCACCGGCTCGAGCGCGACCATCGACTTGTTGCACTTCGCCGCGAACGTGCCTTCCGGATCGTAGATGTACGCGAGACCGCCCGACATGCCGGCCGCGAAGTTGCGCCCGGTTTCGCCGAGCACGACCACCGTGCCGCCCGTCATGTATTCGCAACCATGGTCGCCCGTGCCTTCGACGACCGCCGTCGCGCCCGAGTTGCGCACGCAGAAGCGCTCGCCCGCGACGCCGCGGAAGAACGATTCGCCTTCGATCGCGCCGTACATCACCGTGTTGCCGCAGATGATGTTTTCCTCGGACTTGCCGCGGAAGTCGTTGGTCGGACGGATAATGATCCGGCCGCCCGACAGACCCTTGCCGACGTAGTCGTTGCCGTCGCCGACGAGGTCGAGCGTCACGCCCTTCGCGAGGAACGCGCCGAAGCTCTGGCCGGCCGTGCCCTTCAGCTGGATGTGCACCGCGTCGTCGGCCAGGCCGTCGTGGCCGTGCTTCTTCGCGATCACGCCCGACAGCATCGCGCCGACGGTACGGTTCACGTTGCGCACCGGCTGGATGAACGACACATGCTCGCCGTTCTCGATCGCGGCCTTCGCCTTCTCGATCAGCACGTGGTCGAGCGCACGCTCGAGGCCGTGATCCTGCACGTCGACGTGACGCGGCGCGACGTCCTCGCACTCTTCCGGCTGGTAGAACACGCGCGAGAAGTCGAGGCCCTTCGCCTTCCAGTGCTCGATGCCCTTGCGCGTATCGAGCAGGTCGGCGCGGCCGATCAGGTCGTCGAACTTCGCGACGCCGAGCTGCGCCATGATCTCGCGCACTTCCTCGGCGACGAAGAAGAAGTAGTTCACGACGTGCTCGGGCTGGCCCTTGAACTTCGCACGCAGCACCGGATCCTGCGTCGCGACACCGACCGGGCACGTATTCAGGTGGCACTTGCGCATCATGATGCAGCCTTCGACGACGAGCGGTGCCGTCGCGAAGCCGAATTCGTCCGCGCCGAGCAGCGCGCCGATCACGACGTCGCGGCCCGTCTTCATCTGGCCGTCGGCCTGCACGCGGATCCGGCCGCGCAGGCGGTTCAGCACCAGCGTCTGTTGCGTTTCGGCAAGGCCGAGCTCCCACGGCGTGCCCGCATGCTTGACCGACGACAGCGGCGATGCGCCCGTGCCGCCGTCATGGCCCGCGATCACGACGTGATCGGCCTTCGCCTTCGCGACACCGGCCGCGACCGTGCCGACGCCGACTTCCGACACCAGCTTCACCGAGATGCTCGAGCTCGGGTTCACGTTCTTCAGGTCGTGGATCAGCTGCGCCAGATCCTCGATCGAGTAGATGTCGTGGTGCGGCGGCGGCGAGATCAGGCCGACGCCCGGCACCGAGTAACGCAGCTTGCCGATGTATTCCGACACCTTGTGGCCCGGCAGCTGGCCGCCTTCGCCCGGCTTCGCGCCCTGCGCCATCTTGATCTGGATCTGGTCGGCCGACGCGAGGTACTCGGCGGTGACGCCGAAGCGGCCCGACGCGACCTGCTTGATCTTCGAGCGCAGCGAATCGCCGTCCTTCAGCGGAATGTCGCTGACGATCTCGTCGCCGATCACCGACTTCAGCGTCTCGCCCGACTTGATCGGAATGCCGCGCAGCTCGTTGCGATAGCGCTTCTCGTCCTCGCCGCCCTCACCGGTGTTCGACTTGCCGCCGATCCGGTTCATCGCGATCGCGAGCGTCGCGTGGGCTTCGGTGCTGATCGAACCAAGCGACATCGCGCCCGTCGCGAAGCGCTTGACGATGTCCTTCGCCGGCTCGACGTCGTCGATCGGGATGGCCTTGGTCGGCTCGACCTTGAACTCGAACAGGCCGCGGAACGTCATGTGACGCTTGGTCTGGTCGTTGATCAGGTGCGCGTATTCCTTGTACGTCTGGTACGAGTTGCTGCGCGTCGCGTGCTGGAGCTTCGCGATCGAATCCGGTGTCCACATGTGGTCTTCGCCGCGCACGCGGTACGCGTACTCGCCGCCCGCGTCGAGCATGTCGCGCAGGACCGGGCTGTCGCCGAATGCATCGCGGTGCAGGCGGATCGCTTCTTCCGCGACTTCGAACAGGCCGATGCCGCCGACCTTCGAAGCCGTGCCCTTGAAGTACTTCTCGACGAGGTCGCTCGACAGGCCGAGCGCTTCGAAGATCTGCGCGCCCGTGTACGACATGTACGTCGAGATGCCCATCTTCGACATCACCTTCTGCAGGCCCTTGCCGACCGCCTTCGTGAAGTTGTAGACGGCCTTCTCCGGCGACAGGTCGCCCGGCAGGCCCTCGGCCATCTTCGCGAGCGTTTCCATCGCGAGGTACGGGTGCACGGCTTCCGCGCCGTAGCCCGCGAGCAGCGCGAAGTGGTGCGTTTCACGCGCCGAGCCCGTCTCGACGACGAGGCCCGTGCTCGTGCGCAGCCCTTGCTGGACGAGGTGCGTGTGGATCGCCGACGTGGCGAGCAGCGCCGGAATCGCGACGTGCTCGGCGTCCGTCTTGCGGTCCGACACGATCAGCATGTTGTAGCCCGACTTCACCGCGTCGACGGCTTCCGCGCACAGCGACGCGAGGCGTGCCTCGATGCCTTCCTTGCCCCAGGCGACCGGGTAGCAGATGTTCAGTTCGTATGCGCTGAACTTGCCGCCCGTGTACTGGTCGATCGCGCGGATCTTCGCGATGTCCTTGAAGTCGAGCACCGGCTGCGACACTTCGAGACGCATCGGCGGGTTGATGTTGTTCGTGTCGAGCAGGTTCGGCTTCGGGCCGATGAACGACACGAGCGACATGACCATGTTCTCGCGGATCGGGTCGATCGGCGGGTTCGTGACCTGGGCGAACAGTTGCTTGAAGTAGTGATAGAGCGTCTTGTTCTTGTTCGACATCACCGCGAGCGGCGAGTCGTTGCCCATCGAACCGACGGCCTCCTCACCCTGCTGCGCCATCGGCGCCATCAGGAACTTCAGGTCTTCCTGCGTGTAGCCGAACGCCTGCTGGCGGTCGAGCAGCGCGGCGCCCTGCGTGCGGCCGGCAGCGACGTCCTCGGCCTTCGGCTCGATTTCGTCGAGCTTGATGCGCACGGCGTCGATCCAGCTCTTGTACGGCTTCGCGTTCGCGAGGTTGTCCTTGAGCTCCTTGTCGTCGATGATGCGGCCGTGTTCCATGTCGATCAGGAACATCTTGCCCGGCTGCAGGCGCCACTTCTTGACGATCTTCGATTCGGGGATCGGCAGCGTGCCGGCTTCCGACGCCATGATGACGAGGTCGTCGTCGGTGACGATGTAGCGCGCCGGGCGCAGGCCGTTACGGTCGAGCGTCGCGCCGATCTGGCGGCCGTCGGTGAACGCGATCGCGGCGGGGCCGTCCCACGGCTCCATCATGGCAGCGTGGTACTCGTAGAACGCGCGGCGGTTCTCGTCCATCAGCGTGTGCTGCTCCCAGGCTTCCGGGATCATCATCATCACCGCGTGCACGAGCGGGTAGCCGGCCATCACCAGCAGTTCGAGACAGTTGTCGAACGATGCCGTGTCGGACTGGCCCGGGTAGATCAGCGGCCACAGCTTCGGCAGGTCGTCGGCGAGCACGTGCGACGCGATCGCGCCGGTACGCGCGTTCAGCCAGTTCACGTTGCCCTTCACGGTGTTGATCTCGCCGTTGTGCGCGATCATCCGGTACGGGTGAGCCAGTTCCCATGCCGGGAACGTGTTGGTCGAGAAGCGCTGGTGCACGAGCGCGAGCGCCGACACCACGCGCTCGTCCTGCAGGTCGCGGTAGTACACGCCGACCTGGCCCGCCAGCAGCAGCCCCTTGTAGACCACCGTGCGCGCCGACATCGACGGCACGAAGTATTCCTTGCCGTGCTTGAGCTTCAGCGCCTGGATGCGGTGGCTCGCGGTCTTGCGGATCACGTACAGCTTCCGCTCGAGCGCGTCCGTCACCATGATGTCCTTGCCGCGGCCGATGAAGATCTGGCGGATCAGCGGCTCGCTCGCCTTCACGGTCGGCGAGATCGGCATCGCATGGTCGACCGGCACGTCGCGCCAGCCGAGCACGACCTGCCCTTCCGCCCGCACCGTCCGCTCGAGTTCCTGCTCGCACGCGAGACGCGACGCGTTTTCCTTCGGCAGGAAGATCATCCCGACCCCATATTCGCCGGCCGGCGGCAGCGTCACGCCCTGCTTCGACATTTCCTCGCGATAGAACGCGTCCGGAACCTGGATCAGGATGCCGGCACCGTCGCCCATCAGCGGATCGGCACCGACCGCGCCGCGGTGGTCGAGGTTCTCGAGGATCTTCAGACCCTGCTGAATGATCTCGTGGCTCTTCTTGCCCTTGATGTGAGCGACGAAGCCGACGCCGCAGGCGTCGTGTTCGTTTTGCGGGTCGTACAGACCTTGTGCGGCGGGCACCGCGGCGAGCGGCTGCTGGTGGTCGTTCATGGGGACACCGTCGTAAAGGGGCCTCGAGGGCCGTTGAACCATTTTTTTGTTGCCGTCGATCCCGCTCCCGACGGGAGACGGCACGGCCGACAGTGGTTGGGCAAGCTTCGCCCGGGCCACCGGAATTCGGAATATACGCGACGAATCAAAGGAATAGCAACAAAAACCGCTTGATCGAACCCCAATTAAAGGCATGCTCGGATCTGGTGCTATTTTATTGGGGCTGTATCGATTTGGTGCAAAAAGAGACGGCGCCCGCAGCGCCGCCTCGTGATCCGCCTTCCCCGCGTTACTGCTGGATCGGCGGCGTGTTTTCACGCACCTTTCTGGGGCGTCCGCGCGGCAGCGGCGACACACGGCGGTTCGCGGTGCGCGCCGCCCACTCGCGGTAGTTCTCGCCGCCGAGCACCCAGCCCTTCAGCGTCGCCTGCTGGAGCTGGTCGGCCTGCCGCTCGTCGAGCGGCTGCTCGCACAGCTCCTTGTACGCGCGCTGGCGGTCGAACGGCGTGTTGCCGAGCGCCCAGTAGAGCGGATGGTCGGTGATCAGGCTGTCGACGGTGAGCCCGACGTGGTGCCGGTAGCTCGACCAGCGATAGGCGTCGGGCGTCGCGACCAGCTGCGAGCGCACCGGGCTCATCTCGACCACGCGGCTCGCGAGCAGGAAATAGCGCTCGCCTTCGATCACGGTCGCGCGATAGCGGCCTTCCCACAGGGTGCCGCGGCGCGAATAGCGCCGGTTGAAATGCGCGACGTAGCGGCGGCCGACCGCCTGCATCGCCTTCGGCAGGCTCGCCTCGTCGCTCGGCGTCACGAGGAGCTGCACCTGACGCGGGAGCAGCACGTAGGCATGCACCGAAAGATGGTGATCGCGTGCCGCGGCCTTCAGACAATCGATGAAGAGTTCGTAGTCCTGGTCGTCGACGAACGCGGGTTGCTGATCCAGGCCGCGCAGTATCACGTGCTGCGGCTGGTCGGGAACGTAGAGTCGTGCTAACCGTGCCATGCTGAATGTCCGTTTGAACGCGTTAGGAAATACCCGGAGGTCCGAAATTGCGCACCTGCGTAGAATGCCTGTCCCTGCGGGGCGCGGAAGCGTACGGTCGTGCGAATGCTAGGGAGAAAGCTCTAACTTGCGAGCTTGTTTGGTTTTAAACGCAGTCGTCATAATGAGCACGCCTTTGATCGGAGGAGACACAATGAATCGAAAACTGGCCATTACGGGGGCCGCAGCGCTCGCTTTCGCATTTGCGGGCGGTACGGCACACGCACAATCTGCAGGCGACTTCTATGTCAGCACGGGCTGGTTCCACCTGTCCCCGCAGGACAGCAGCGACCCGCTCTACGTGTACGGCGTAGGCGGCACGCCCATCAACAAGTCCATTGCCAACACCGGCGCCGGCATCAACGACGCCGATACCCTCGGCCTCGCAACCGGCTACTTCATCACTGACCACATCTCCACCGAGCTCGTCATGGGGATACCGCCAAAGTTCGACATTACCGGCAAGGGTCAGTTCGAAAAGTTCGGCATACTCGGCCGTGCGTACCAGTGGAGCCCCGCCGTGTTGCTTCGCTACCACTTCAACGACGCCAACGCGAAGTTCCGCCCGTATGTCGGCATCGGTGCGTCGTACGTCTGGTTCACGGGCGCGAAGATCACGAACAGCGCGTTCGAGAACGGCGTGCTCGGCGGCCCGACCAGCGCGACCACGAGCAACCAGTGGGCGCCCGTCTTCAACGCCGGCTTCACGTACAACTTCACGAAGCACTGGTTCGCCGGCCTGTCGATCTCCTACGTGCCGGTAAGCGTCACCGCGACCTTCACGACGGCCCGCCGCACGCCGGTCGGCACGCTGACCGAGACGTCGAAGGCCCACATCGCGCTCAATCCGATCGTCACGTACCTGAACGTCGGCTACCGCTTCTAAGCGTAGTCGAATATTTGGGGAATGGTTAATCCCGCTGCAATTTGTAGCGGAATTTTCCTTGAGTAACGGGCCCGAGATGCGAAACGCCCCGGTCGGAATCCCGCCGGGGCGTCGTTTTTTCGCGTCAGGCACGTTCCCGTGCAGGGTTTTGCCGGATGGGCGCGGCGTTACACGATGTCGTCGAGTGCCGTCGGGCCGATCAGGTCGATGCGGTCCGTGCAGACCGCATCGACACCCCAGCGCACGAGTTCGCGCGCCCGGGCGAGGTCGTTGACCGTGTAAGCCAGGATGCGCAGCCCGGCCGCCCTGATCGCGCGCACGAGCGGTTCGTTCAGCCTGCTGTGGTCTGCATGCAACGATACGCAGCCGAGCGCGCCGACGACCTGCGCACGCCAGTCGTCCGGCACCGCCTCGTACAGCATCCCGCGCGGCAGGGCCGGTGCGCGCGCGCGCGCCTGTTGCAGCGCGTCGAACGAGAACGACGACAGGAGCGGCGCCACGGGCGCACCGTGCCAGTATGCTGCCGCATCGGCGGCCACCCGCGACCCGGTCTCGCGCTCGCGGCCGGGGCACGGCTTGATCTCGACGTTCGCGGCCAGCCCGTGCGCGACGCAACGCGCCGCCGCCGCCTCGAACGTCGGCATCCGCTCGCCCGCGAAGCGCACGTCGAACCAGGCGCCCGCGTCGAGTTCGGCCAGCGCGGCATAACGCATGCCCGCCGCAGGCCCGCTGCCGTTCGACGTGCGGTCGACCGTGTCGTCATGCAGCAGGAACGTCACGTCGTCGGCCGACAGCTTCGCGTCGAACTCGACCATCCGGTGACCGCGCCGCGCGCCCTCGTCGAGCGCGGCGAGCGTGTTCTCCGGCGCGAGCGTGCCGCCGCCGCGATGGGCGACGACGCGCGGATAGGGCCAGTCGGTACGGGAAGTCATCGTGCGCCTCGCGGCAGGTTCGTCAGGGTCAGCCGGCACGCTTGCCGGTCTCGGGATCGAAGAAATGCAGCCGGTGCGCGGGCAGCGAGGCGCCCAGCGCCGTGCCGCGCGCGGGACGATCCGCGTGCGGCAAGCGCACCGCGACGTCGTGGTTGCCCCAGCGGCCGTGCGCGAGGTTGTCCGCGCCGAGCAGCTCGCACGAGTCGACCGGCAGCGTCGCCTGCGCGACACCCGGCTGCGGCGTCATGTGCTCCGGCCGCACGCCGAGCACCCAGTCGCGCCCGGTGGCGATCGCGGTACCGATGCCGGGCGCGCCGGCAACCGGCAGCGCCGGACCGCCGCCCGCGACCGTAAATGTCGCGCCGTCCTCCGACAGCCGGCCGTGCATCAGGTTCATCGCCGGCGAGCCGATGAAGCCCGCGACGAACACCGTCGCCGGCTTCTCGTACACGTCGACCGGCGCGCCGATCTGCTCCGCATAGCCGCGGTTCATCACGATCACGCGCTGCGCGAGCGTCATCGCCTCGATCTGGTCATGCGTCACGTACACGCTCGTCGTCGCGAGCCGCGCATGCAGCCGCTGGATCTCGAGCCGCATTTGCACGCGCAGCTTCGCGTCGAGGTTCGACAGCGGCTCGTCGAACAGGAACACCGACGGCTCACGCACGATCGCACGCCCCATCGCGACGCGCTGCCGCTGGCCGCCCGACAGTTCGCGCGGCCGCCGCGCGAGCAGCGGCTCGAGTTCGAGGATCTTCGCGGCCGCGGCCACCCGCGCGTCGATCGTCGCGCGCTCGATGCCGCGGATCTTCAGCCCGTAGCCCATGTTCTGCGCGACCGTCATGTGCGGATACAGCGCGTAGTTCTGGAACACCATCGCGATGTCGCGATCCTTCGGCTCCAGCGCGTTGACCATGCGCTCGCCGATCGCGATCTCGCCGTCCGTCACCGTCTCGAGCCCCGCGATCATCCGCAGCAGCGTCGACTTGCCGCAGCCCGACGGGCCGACCAGCACGATGAATTCGCCGTCGGCGATCTCCACGTCGATGCCGTGCAGCACGTGCTGCTTGCCGTCGTAGGATTTCCTGACGCCCTTCAAGCTCAGCGCAGCCATACTTGGTCCTTCTCCCGGTTGCCGTCCGTCGTTTATTTCTCGGAATCGACGAGGCCGCGCACGAACCAGCGCTGCATCGCCAGCACGACGACGAGCGGCGGAATCATCGCCAGCAGCGTCGCCGCCATCACGTATTGCCATTCGGTCGCGGCGTCGCCGCTCGCGATCATCGTCTTGATGCCCACCACCGCCGTCGACAGCGACGCCTCCGTCGTGATCAGGATCGGCCACAGATACTGGTTCCAGCCGTAGATGAACGTGATCACGAACAGCGCCGCGATGCTCGTCTTCGACAGCGGCAGCACGACGTCCCGGAAAAAGCGCAGCGGCCCCGCGCCGTCGATGCGCGCGGCGTCCATCAGCTCGTCGGGCAGCGTCATGAAGAACTGGCGGAACAGGAACGTCGCGGTCGCCGATGCGATCAGCGGCAGCGAGAGCCCGGCGTAGGTGTTCGTCAGGTGCAGCGTCGACACGACCTGCACGGTCGGGAAGATCCGCACCTCGACCGGCAGCATCAGCGTGACGAAGATCAGCCAGAACGCCGTGTTGCGGAACGGGAAGCGGAAATAGACGATCGCGTACGCGGACAGGATCGACACCGCGATCTTGCCGACCGCGATCCCGAGCGCCATCACGAAGCTGTTGACGAGCAGCCGGCCGAACGGCGCCGTCGTGCCACCGCTGCCGTGCCCCCAGATGTACGCGATGTTCTCCAGCAGGTGCGTGCTCGGCACCAGCGACAGCGGGATCGTGAATACCTCCCGCGCGTTCATCGTCGCCGCGCAGAACGCGACGTAGACGGGGAACACGATCAGCACGATGCCCGCGATCAGCACCGCGTGGCAGAACAGGTCGAAGCCCTTGCGATTTTCGATCATGCGTATTGCACCCTGCGTTCGACGAAGCGGAACTGGATCACCGTGAGCCCGACGACGATGATCATCAGCACGACCGACTGCGCGCCCGAACTGCCGATGT
This sequence comes from Burkholderia sp. Bp9140, assembly GCF_003853425.1. Lineage (NCBI taxonomy): Bacteria > Pseudomonadati > Pseudomonadota > Betaproteobacteria > Burkholderiales > Burkholderiaceae > Burkholderia > Burkholderia sp. Bp9140. The sequence goes on along the minus strand of NZ_QTPQ01000045.1, from coordinate 14,694 downwards.
CGAGCCCCTGGAAGCCTTCCGTGAAGATCTTGTAGATCAGCGTCTTCGTGCTTTGTGCGGGGCCGCCCGCGGTGGCCGCGTCGATCACCGGGAACGTGTCGAAGAACGCATAGACCAGGTTCACGACGAGCAGGAAGAAGCTCGTCGGCGACAGCAGCGGCAGCACGATGTTGAAGAAGCGCCGCACCGGCCCGGCACCGTCGATCGCCGCCGCCTCGATCAGCGAGCGCGGAATCGCCTGCAGCCCCGCGTAGAAGAACAGGAAGTTGTAGCTCACCTGCTTCCATACCGACGCGAGCACGACGAGGAACATCGCCTGGCCGCCGTTCAGCGCGTGATTCCACACGATGCCGCCCTTCGCGAGCGCATAGGTGACGAGGCCGATGCTCGGGTTGAACAGGAACGCCCACAGCACGGCCGCGATCGTCGGCGCGACCGCGTACGGCCAGATCAGCAGCGTGCGGTACACGCGCGCGCCGCGGATCACGCGGTCGGCGCACGCGGCGAGCAGCAGCGACACGACGAGCCCGCTCACCGTGACGAGCGAGCTGAACACCAGCGTCGTGCGGAGCGAGTCGAGGTACAGCGGATCGGCGAACAGGTGCGTGAAGTTCGCGAGGCCGACGAACTCGCTCGACGTGCCGAACGCATCCTGCATTTGCGTCGACTGCCACAGCGCGACGCCGGCCGGCCACAGGAAGAACACGGCGGTGATCGCGAGCTGCGGCGCGATCAGCAGGTACGGCAGCAGGCTCGCGCCGAAGCGGGAACGGGATTGCATCGCGGGCATCCGGTCAGGCGAAACGGAAAGGGAACCGCGCCGCCGGCCCGCACGCGCGCATGCGCGACGCGGCGGCCGGCGGCACGAACGCGATGCGGGCTCAGCCGCCCGACTTCTCGAAGCGGCGCAGCAGCTCGTCGCCGCGCGACGCCGCCGAATCGAGCGCGTCCTTCGGCGACTTCTTCTGCGCCCAGACCTGCTCCAGCTCTTCGTCGACGACCGTGCGGATCTGCGGCATGTTGCCGAGACGCAGCCCCTTCGTGTAGGGCAGCGGCGGCTTGTTCATCATCTGCTTGATCGCGGTTTCCGCGCTCGGGTTCTTCGCGTAGAAGCCCTGCTGGCGCGTGAGATCGTACGCGGCCGTCGTGACCGGCAGGTAGCCCGTTTCCTGGTGCCACTTCGCGGCGATCGGCGGCGAGGCCAGGAACGCGAGGAAATTCGCGACGCCCTTGTAGGTCGCCGGATCCTTGCCGGCCAGCACCCACAGGCTCGCGCCGCCGATGATCGCGTTCTGCGGCGCGCCCTTCACGTTCGCGTCGTACGGCATCATGCCGGTGCCGTAGCTGAACTTCGCGAACTTCTGCACGTTCGCGAGCGCGCCCGACGACGTCGTCAGGATCCCGCAGTCGCCGCTGTAGAACTTCGCCGACGCTTCGTCCTTGCGGCCCGCGTACGAGAACGTGCCGTCCTTCTGCATCTGCTGCAGGAACGCGATGTGCGCGACCTGCTGCGGCTTGTTGAATTCGAGCACCGCGTCGGCGCCGTCGAAGCCGTTGTTGCGGCTCGCGAACGGCAGCGCATGCCACGCACTGTAGTTCTCTAGCTGGATCCAGCCCTGCCAGCCGGTCGTGAAGCCACAGGTCATCCCGGACTTGCGCAGCTTCTCGGCGTCCGCCTGCACGTCGGCCCACGTCTTCGGCGGCTGGTTCGGATCGAGCCCGGCCTTCTTGAACGCGTCCTTGTTGTAGTACAGCACCGGCGTCGAGCTGTTGAACGGCATCGACACGAGATGGCCCGTCTTCGCGTCGCTGTAGTAGCTCGCGATGGTCGGCACGAAGGCCTTTTCGTCGAGCGGCACGCCGGCCTGCTTGAACACGTCGTAGACCGGCACGACGGCCTTCTTCGCCTGCATCATCGTCGCGGTGCCGACTTCATAGACCTGGAGGATCGCCGGCGCGTTGCCGCTGCGATAGGCGGCGATGCCCGCCGCGAGCGCCTGGTCGTAGGTGCCCTTGAAGACCGGCACGATCCTGTAGTCGCTTTGCGATGCGTTGAACTGCGCGGCGAGCTCGTTTACGCGCTCGCCGAGCGCCGACTCCATCGCATGCCAGAACTGGATCTCCGTCACGGCGAACGCCGCATGCTGCACACCGAACATCAGCGCGCCGCCCAGCGCGATCGAGCGAACCATGGTCCCCGCAGGCTTCTTCTTCATCGACCTCTCTCCTATGAAAACGTTACCAACAGCGTGTGCAACATTCCCGTCGCCATTGAACCGGCGAAGTCTAGTGATCGTTTGTGACAGTCAGTTGTCGTTGACGACGAACAGGCGCTGGTATTCCTTCAGCGCGAAGCGGTCGGTCATGCCGGCGATGTAGTGCGCGACAAGGCGCGGCTGCTGCGCGTCGTCGTCCGACTGGTAAGGCGGCGGCAGCAGCCGCGGATCGTCGATGAACGCGTCGAACAGCCCGGTGACGACCCGCTGCGCCTTGTTCGCCATGCGCATCACCTTGTAGTGGCGGTACAGGTTCTTGAACAGGAAACGCTTGAGGGCGGCCGCCTGCGCGGCGATCGCTTCGCTGTGCGCGACGAGCGGCGGCGCCGCGCGCACGTCGTCGAGCGACGCGGGCACGACACGTGCGAGATTGCGCGTGGTCTCGTCGATCAGGTCGACGATCAGCGTGTTGATGATGCGGCGCACCGTCTCGTGCACAAGGCGGCGGCCTTCGAGATGCGGAAATTCGGCGAGCGCCGCGTCGTAGTGGCGCTGCCACAGCTCGACTTCGGCGAGCTGCTCGATCGTGATCAGGCCGGAGCGCAGGCCGTCGTCGACGTCATGGTTGTTGTATGCGATCTCGTCCGCGATGTTCGCGAGCTGCGCTTCCAGCGACGGCTGGCGCCCTTGCAGGAAGCGCTCGCCGAGCGCGCCGAGCTTGCGGGCGTTCTCGCGCGAGCAGTGCTTGAGGATGCCTTCGCGCGTCTCGAAGCACAGGTTCAGGCCGTTGAACGCGCCGTAGTGCTCCTCGAGCTCGTCGACGACGGCCAGGCTCTGCAGGTTGTGCTCGAAGCCGCCGTGCTCGCGCATGCACGCGTTCAGCGCGTCCTGCCCGGCATGGCCGAACGGCGTATGACCGAGATCGTGCGCAAGCGAGATCGCTTCGACGAGATCCTCGTTCAGGCGCAGGTTGCGCGCGACCGAGCGCGCGATCTGCGCGACTTCGAGGCTGTGCGTGAGGCGGGTGCGGAACAGGTCGCCTTCGTGATTGACGAAGACCTGCGTCTTGTATTCGAGCCGGCGGAACGCGGTCGAATGAACGATGCGGTCGCGGTCGCGCTGGAATTCGGTACGCGCCGCCGGCGGCGTTTCCTGATGACGGCGGCCGCGCGACTGCGACGCGTGAGCGGCATACGGAGCGAGATGGGCTTCCAGCGCCGCCAGCGTCGGCGGCTCGACCGGCGCCGCGACGGATGCGCGGCCGGCCTCGGGCAGTGTGCTGCTGGATGTCTCGCTCACGTCTCCTCCACGTCAGGGGCGCCGGGGCATCCGGGGCGCCGTTACCGGGTTGTCTGCGCCAGTGTAGCGAACACGGCTTCGTCGGGCGCCTGGGTGATCAGCGTATCGCCGAATCGCTTCAGCAGGATGAACTTGATCGCACCGGCTTCGGCCTTCTTGTCGACGCGCATCAGGTCCATGTAGCGCGCATCGCCGAGTGCCGGCCCGCGGACCGGCAGGTGCGCGGCGGCGATCACCGCATCCAGCCGCCGCCGCGAAGCTTCGTCGAAGAGGCCGAGCCGCACCGACAGGTCGCCCGCCATCACCATCCCGCAGCCGACCGCTTCGCCGTGCAGCCACTCGCCGTAGCCGAGCCCGGCCTCGATCGCATGGCCGAACGTATGGCCGAAGTTCAGGATCGCACGCAGGCCGCCTTCGCGTTCGTCGGCCGCGACCACGCTCGCCTTGATCTCGCACGAGCGCTTCACCGCGTGCGCGAGCGCGGCCGGCTCGCGGCGGTTCAGCGCATCGACGTTCGCCTCGATCCAGTCGAAGAATTCCGCATCGGCGATCGCGCCCGTCTTGATGACCTCGGCCATGCCGGCCGCCAGCTCGCGATCGGGCAGCGTGGTCAGCGCGCCGATATCGGCGATCACGGCCTGCGGCTGGTAGAACGCGCCGATCATGTTCTTGCCGAGCGGGTGGTTGATGCCGGTCTTGCCGCCAACCGACGAATCGACCTGCGACAGCAGCGTCGTCGGTACCTGGATGAACGGCACGCCGCGCATGTAGCACGCGGCGGCAAAGCCGGTCATGTCGCCGATCACGCCGCCGCCGAGTGCGACGAGCGTCGTCTTGCGGTCGGCACGCTCGGTCAGCAGGCCGTCGAAGATCAGGTTCAGCGTTTCCCAGTTCTTGTAGGCCTCGCCGTCCGGCAGCACGACCGTCGATACGCGCTTGCCGAGCGGCGCGAGCGCGGCGCGCAGCGCGTCGCCGTAGAGCGGATCGACCGTCGTGTTCGTGACGATCGTGACCGAGGAACCGGTGATATGAGGAGCGAACAGCTCGGTGCGGCCGATCAAGGCGGCACCAATGTGAATCGGGTAGGCGCGGTCGCCCAGGTCGACGTTGACGGTAATCATGCTTGTAGCGGCTTGGCGATGACGCCTGCCAGTTCGAGTTGCATCAGCACCATGTTGACGAGGCCGTTGACCGACGGACGGCCGGTCTCGATGATGAAGTCCGCGCATTCGCGGTACAGCGGGTCGCGCACTTCGTAGAGCGCTTCGAGACGCGCCTTCGGATCGTCGGTCTGCAACAGCGGGCGGTTCTTGTCCTTGCGGGTGCGCAGCCACAGATCGTGCGGGTTGGCGCGCAGATAGATGACGATGCCGTTGCCTTTCAGGCAATCGCGATTTTCGGGGCGCAGCACCGCGCCGCCGCCCGTCGCGAGCACGATGTTCTCGCGCTGCGTGAGATCGGCGATCACCTGCGATTCGCGGTCGCGAAACCCGGCCTCGCCCTCCATCTCGAAGATCACCGGAATGCGCGCCCCCGTGCGGGCCTCGATTTCGTGGTCGGAGTCGAAGAACGTCCTGTCGAGCCGGCGCGCGACCGCACGGCCCACGGTGGTCTTACCCGCTCCCATAAGGCCGACGAAAAATACGTTTGCGTGTGGGTCCCGCGCTTGCAACGGCTTCCTCTGCTTGAATCTTGCTGGTGTGTGGCGCAGCTTACTGGCAAAGCGGCTGCCTTGTCGAGCCTGCGCCACCGGCTTCCGGCCCCGTTTCTCCCGCATCCGCGTCGCCCGCGCCGGCCGTCTCGCAACGCGCGCCGACGACCGTCGGCGTGATGAAGACGACCAGTTCGTTGCGCTGATCGCGCCGCGCGCGGTGCCGGAAAAGCGCGCCCAGAACCGGTATTTTGCCCAAGAGCGGCACCCGCGTCACATCGTCCCGGTTCAACTGCTCGTAAATCCCGCCGATCGCGACCGTCCCGCCGTCCTCGACCTCCACGCGCGTCTGGACGTGCTTCGTATGAATCGCCGGGCCGGCCGCGGTCGGCTCGCCGATGCTGTCCTTCGTCACGTCCAGGTCGAGCACGACGCGCCCGTCAGGCGTGATCTGCGGCTCGACCTCGAGCTTCAGTGTCGCACGGCGGAACTGCACGCCGCTCACGCCGTTGCCGACCTTGGCCTGGTACGGCAGCTCCGAGCCCTGTTCGACGATTGCCTTCACGCGGTCGGCCGTCACCACGCGCGGGCTGGAGACGATCTGGCCCCGCCCCTGTGCCTCGAGCGCGCTCAACTCGACGTCGAGCACGCGGCTGAGCGGCGCGGCGAACAGCGTGAAGCCGGCCGTCGCCGCCTCGAACCCGCCGAGCGGTCGCGCGGCCAGGTCGAGCGCGTTGCGCGTGTCCGCCGCGAATGCCGCGCCGTCGGCCGCGGGCGCCCGTCCCTGCGCGCGCAGCGCGACGCGTGCACCGAGGTTGCGCGAGAAGCCCTGTTCGCCTTCGACGATGCGCGCCTCGATCCGGACCTGCCGCGACGGCCGGTCGATCGCGCCGATCAGGCCCGCGATCTGCGCGATGCGCGGCGCAAGATCGGTGACGAACAGCAGGTTCGTGCGCGGATCGGCCGCCGCCGCGCCGCGTTTCGACAGCAGGCGCTGGCCGGTCGCACCGGCCAGCAGCCGCTGCACGTCCAGCGCGCGCGGATAGTGCAGCGCGAAGGTCCGGCTCGCGAGCGGCTCCAGTTCGGCCGCGCGTGCGTGCGTTTCGAAGCGCGCTCGCTCCCGCGCGGCGAGTTCTGCCGCGGGCGTGACCCAGATCACGTTGCCGCGCCGGGACATCGCCAGCCCGTGCGTGTCGAGCAACGTATCGAACGCATCGCGCCAGCGGACATTGTTCAGACGTAACGTCACGGTGCCGCGCACCTGCTCGCCGACGATGATGTTGAGCCCGGTGAAGCGCGCGAGCGCGTCGAACGCGGCCGCGAGCCCGGCGCCTTGCAGATTCAGCGAGATCTGCCGCGCGTCGTCCGGATCGCCGGGGTGCCGCGCCGCGGCGTCGCTCATGCGCGTCGGCGGCGGCAATGGGATCGGCGGCCCTTCCAGCAGCGGCACGGGTGCGGTTGTGCCCGCCTGATGCGCTGCACGTGCGGCCTGATCGAACGGCAGTGGGTCGTCCTGCGCCGAGGCTGCACCGTTCATGCCGACCGCGCCACCGGGCGCGCCCTGCGGCAGCGGTGTGTCCGAAGCGGGCACCTGCATCGATGCGATCGGCCAGCCGGCCGGCGGCAAGGGAGGCAGGGGCGGCAGCGCCGCGCGCGCCGTGGCCACGCATGATCCGGCCCAGAATGCGATCGCCCACCATCCGTATATCGTCATGGACGATCTCCTTCGTCCATGACGAACCGGCGCGCGCCATCGGCCGTCGCAAGCGTCACGGCACCGGCATCGACGCGCATCACGCGCGAGGCCCCGAGTGCTTCGCCCGGCGCGACGGCCGCGAACACGCCGTCACCTGCATCGAACAACGCAAGTCCGGCGTGCGCATCGCGGATCGTGCCGGCCAGACGCGGCGCCGCATCTTCGGCCACCATGGGCGAACCCGCGCCGCCGAATGGATCGCCGCCCGGTGCACCGGCAAGCGCGGGCACCGCGCCACCCGGAAAACGGGCTGCCGACAGCGACGGAAACACGTCGATCGTCATGTCGACCCGCGACGCGGGCGGTTTTCGCTCGATATGCAGCACCGAGGGCACCACCAGCGCGGGGAAGCCCGCCAACCCTCCCATCAGCCGCAGCAGCGCCGGAAAGCCGCCGTCGGCAACGATCCGCACCGTGCGCCGGCCGTCCGGCGCCGCATCGTCCGCGCGCCGCGGCTCGATCGACACGATCCGCAAACCGCTCGCTCCGGCCAGGTCGGCCAGCTCCAGCAACAGCGCGGGCCACGCCGGCGCACGCGGCGAGCTGACATTGCGCCCGGCAGCCGGGACCGTGTCGCGCCGCTGCTGCGCGGCGGCCGCGAGCATCCGCTGTGTGTCGGCGGCACGCACCTGTGCCATTGCCAGCAACGCGCGACTGCGTGCAAGTCCGCTCCAGTCGACGGCATCCGTCAGATGAATGGCGCCCACCATCACGGACGCGAATGCCGCCACGCAGCCGACGGCGTGTGCCGCGGCCGGCGACACCCGCGTCGCGTGGCCGAGCGACCCGGCAACGCCTCGCATGGACAGAGGCACGATCGCCGTCATGCGCCACCTCCTGCTGCGCCCTGCCGCGGCGACGCGTCGTGCCAGCGCACCTGTACGGAAAACCGGAACGGCACGGCTGCCCCCGTGACCGGCGTGGCCGAAGCCGGTGTCAGCGCACCGATATCGAAGCGCCAGTCGCGCCGCTCGGCTGCGATCCGCGCGAGCCACCGCGCGGCCGCCCGATAGCTCGTCGCGCGCGCGTCGAGCACGGCGCCGGACGAAGTCGTGCGCAATGCGTCGAGCCGGACGGTGTCGTCGCGCACCTGCGCCAGCGTTGCGAGCAGCCCGGTGGCGCGCCGGTAAGGCGCGGCAAGCACGACCGACCGCGCATCGCGCTGCGCGAGGTCGGCGGCCGCACCGGCGGCACGCCGTGCGGCATCGACCTGTGGCTGCAATTGCCGCAGTTGCGCCTCCACACGCGTACGCTCGGCATCCACGCGCCATCTCCACACTGTCTGCGCCCCCGTCCAGACGCAGGCCCCGAATATGCCGAGCACGATCGCTGCCCCGCACTGCATGGCACGACGCCGCCGCAACGCCTGCGCCAGCCGCTCACGGTATGGCAGCAGATTGAAGCCACCGAGCGCGGCGTGGCCGACGACAGGCCGCCCGAACCCCGTATCGGCCATCATTCCCACACCCCGCGCAGCGCCAGTCCGACCGCGAGGGCAAATGCCGGACCTCCCGGCACACCGGAGGGCTCGCCCGGCAACCCGTTCCATCCCGTGCAGTCGAACGGCACCGCGGCCACGCCGAGCGCATCGCCGATATCGGCGACCGACGTGCCGCAGCGGGCGATGCAGCGCGCGTCGCCAGCCACGAGCACGCAGCGCACCGGCTCGAATACGCACTGGCGCAATGCGTCGGGCAGCGCCGCCGGCACGTCGCCGGACACCGCGAACACCGGCGCGGCGACCGCGCCGTCGACCCGCCAGCCGCGCACGCCCGTGTCGCAGAACCAGAATGCGGCGTACGGACCGTGCGCGTCGGGTTCGAACTGCGCGGCATAGCGCAACGCGCGCAACGCGGCGGCCGACTCGCCGTCTACGGCCGTCAGGTCGATGCCGGCCTGCGCGGCCACGTCGATCCGCCGTTCGAGCAATGCCTGCGGTGCCACGGCGACCGCAATCTCGCCCGGACACGCGCCGTCGTCCTGCCGCCAGTCGAATGCGAGGCTGTCCGGCGCCAGCCCCGAGATGCGTTCGGCCGCCTGGCGGGCGGCGTGGGCGACGTCGTCGCGCCCGGCCAGATCGAGCGTCGCGGTCCGCATCTCGTCGTCGCGCAGCGCCATCACGCCGCGCGCGTCGCAGCGCACGCCCGCGGCCGACAACCGCGACACGGCTGCCGCCAACGCGCGCGCGACCGCGGCCCAGCGCGCGTCCTCCGGCCCGCCCGCCAGTCCCACCGGCTCCCGCTCGAGCCCTTCGACCCGCACATCCGCGACGCGGCCGCGCCGGCTCAGCACGGCCACCCTCACCTCGTCCGCACCGACGTCGACGCCCGTCGAACGGTGCCTGCCCGGCGCGAACCGCGCCGCCCATCGTCCTGTCATCCCAGCCTCCCGCGATCGTTGCGGCCCACGCCGCGTTTCCGAGGCCTGATTCTGCAAAGCGGCGCGTGCGCGCGACAGTCGGCCGGACGGCCAGCCACGGCACGGAACAGCCGCGCGGACGCTATGCTGGCGGCACCGCGATCCGCCGGATTTCCGGCGGACGCCCCCGCGTCAGGACCGGTCTTACCGGGCAGCTATAATCGCGGGACTGTTTTCCGGTATGCCTATGCAATCCACGTCTCCTACGTCCCCGCCTCCCGCGCCCGAGCCGAAGAAACGGCCCTGGTGGCAGAAAGCCCTGATCGGCGTCGCCGCGATGTGCGTGGCCCTCGTCGTGGCCGGCGGCCTCGTGCTCGGCTACGCGCTCGTCGTCGCGTGGCCGAACATGCCGTCGCTCGACGCGCTGACCGACTATCGTCCGAAGGTTCCGCTGCGCATCTATACGTCCGATCACGTGCTGATCGGCGAATTCGGCGAGGAACGCCGCGACATCGTCCATTTCAAGGACGTGCCGGACTCGCTCAAGAAGGCGATCCTCGCGATCGAGGACGCGCGCTTCTACGATCACGGCGGCGTCGACCTCACCGGCATCGCCCGCGCCGGCTTCGTCGCGCTGACGAACGGCCATGCGTCGCAGGGCGCGAGCACGATCACGATGCAGGTCGCGCGCAACTTCTTCCTGTCGAGCGAAAAGACCTACACGCGCAAGATCTACGAGATTCTGCTCGCGTACCGGATCGAGCGCGCACTGACGAAGGATCAGATTCTCGAGGTCTACATGAATCAGATCTATCTCGGCCAGCGTGCGTACGGCTTCGCGAGCGCCGCGCGCGTGTATTTCGGCAAGGATCTGAAGGACATCACGCTCGCCGAAGCGGCGATGCTCGCGGGGCTGCCGAAGGCGCCGTCCGCGTATAACCCGGTGGTCAATCCGAAGCGCGCGAAGGTCCGCCAGGAATACATCCTGCAGCGGATGCTCGAGCTGAACTTCATCACCCGCGAGCAGTACGACGAAGCCGTCGCGCAGCCGCTCGTCGTCAAGGGCGCGGGCCGCGAGTTCAGCGTGCACGCCGAGTACGTCGCGGAAATGGTCCGGCAGATGATGTACGCGCAGTATCGCGAGGAAACCTACACGCGCGGCTTCAACGTCGTCACGACGATCGACTCCGCCGACCAGCAGGTCGCGTACACCGCGCTGCGCAAGGGCATCATGGATTACGAGCGCCGCCACGGCTATCGCGGGCCGGAAGGCTTCATCGAGCTGCCGGCCGGCGCGGACGACCGCGAGCAGGCGATCGACGACGCGCTGCTCGAGCACCCCGACAACGGCGAACTGGTCGCGGCGGTGGTCACCGCGGCAACCCCGCGCCAGATCACGGTCGCCTTCATCGACGGCAGCAGCGCGACGATCGAAGGCGACAACCTGCGCTTCGCGTCGGGCGCGCTGTCGGCCAGCGCGCAGCCGAACCGCCGCATCCGCCCGGGCGCGATCGTCCGGGTCGTGAAGAACGACGCCGGCAAATGGTCGATCACGCAGTTGCCGCAGGTCGAAGGCGCGTTCATCTCGATCATCCCGCAGGACGGCGCGATCCGCTCGCTCGTCGGCGGCTTCGACTACAACAAGAACAAGTTCAACCACGTCACGCAGGCGTGGCGGCAACCGGGTTCGTCGTTCAAGCCGTTCATCTACTCGGCGTCGCTCGACAAGGGCCTCGGGCCGGCCACGGTGATCAACGACGGCCCGCTGTATTTCAGCGCCGCGGAAACCGGCGGCCAGCCGTGGGAACCGAAGAACTACGGCGGCGGCTTCGAAGGCCCGATGTCGATGCGCACCGCGCTGCAGCGTTCGCGCAACCTCGTGTCGATCCGGATCCTGAACCACATCGGCACGAAGTACACGCAGCAGTACATCACGCGCTTCGGCTTCGACGCCGACCGCCATCCGGCCTACCTGCCGATGGCGCTCGGCGCGGGCCAGGTCACGCCGCTGCAGATGGCCGGCGCGTACTCGGTCTTCGCGAACGGCGGCTTCCGCGTGAATCCGTACCTGATCGCCGAAGTGACCGATCCGAACGGCGCGATCGTCGCCCGCGCGCAGCCGCTCATCGCCGAGCAGAACGCGCCGCGCGCGATCGACGCACGCAACGCGTACGTGACGAACAGCCTGCTGCAGAGCGTCGCGCAGCGCGGCACGGGCGCACGGACCAATGTACTGAAGCGCACCGACCTCGCGGGCAAGACCGGCACGACGAACGACTCGCACGATGCGTGGTTCGCAGGCTACCAGCACACGCTCGCGGCGATCGCGTGGATCGGCTACGACAACCCGCGCAGCCTCGGCGATCGCGAAACCGGCGGCGGCCTGTCGCTGCCGGTCTGGATCGAATACATGGGCGCGGCGCTGAAGGGCGTGCCGGAGTTCAAGCCGGCAATGCCGGACGACGTCCAGTCGCTCGGCGGCGAACTGTACTTCACCGAGTTCACGCCGGGGCACGGCTTCGTGTCGACGGTCGGCGTGCCGCAGGCGCCGGCGGTCGAGAACACCGAAGAAGCGGCGCCGCACGTCGACGAGCAGGAAAAGCAGGACATCATGAACCTGTTCCGCGGCCACTGACGAACGGCCCATGCATGAAAAAAGCGCCCCGCGGGGCGCTTTTTCCTTGTGCGTTGATCCGACGTATCGGCACCCGGCCCGGCGAGCGCCCGTCGTTACGCGCCGAACGTGATCGGCAGGCCGGCCTGCTGCGTCGCGTAGCCGGTGAGCGCCGAGAAGAACTCGGTGCCGGTGCGTGTATCGCGCCATTCGCCGTCCACGAAGCGGTAATGGAATCCACCCGCCTTCGCGGCGATCCACAGTTCCTTCATCGGCGGCTGGAGGTTGATGATGATCTTCGAGCCGTTCTCGAACGTCAGCGTCAGCACGCTGCCGTTGCGCTCCAGATCGATGTCGTGATCACCGTCGTTCGCGGCATCCACGGTACGCTCGACGGCCGCCAGCACGGCCTCGGCACGGGCCAGGTATTCAGTATCGGACATGCTAAACTCTATCGGTTAAATTGTTCAGGGACGATCATGCGAGTCGTTTTCCGGATGAGCGCGATTGTAGCGGCTTTGGCGATTCTTGCCGGCTGCGGCCAACGCGGTCCGCTCTATCTGCCTACCGTGCCCCCGTTGCCGGCGAAGCCCATCCAGCAGCAGGACACGCCGCCGTCGGACGTCGCGCCGACCGATGAAAATGCGTCGTCCGACAGCATTCCCGACTCTTCCGGCACGCCGCTCACGCTGTCGCCCGAGCTGTCGAGCGGCGCATCGAAGGCCGCCACACCGGCATCAGGCCCGGCCTCCGCGCAGTAATCGCGCGCCGCCGCTCGCGCAGTGTCTGTCGCGACAAGGGCGATGACTTCCCGTCATCGCCCTTTGTTTTTTCGGGCCCGCAACGTCACGCACGGATGCGCCGCCAGCCCCATCCAAGCAGCCGCCAGCCGAGCAGCACCGCGACGACCGTCGCGTAGAGCGTCGGCTGCGCGAGATCGTGCTTGCCGGCCCGCATCCACCAGAAATGCAGCACGCCGAACAGCGCGATCACATAGATCGCGCGATGCAGCGCCGCCCAGTGACGGCCGAGCCGGCGCACCATCGCACGCGGCGATGTCGCGGCCAGCGGAATCAGCAGCACGAACGCGGCGAAGCCGACCGTGATGAACGGGCGCTTGCCGACGTCCTTCAGGATCGCGAGCACGTCGAACCACTTGTCGAACCACAGATACGTCGTGAAATGCAGCGTCGCGTAAAAGAACGCGAACAGGCCGATCATCCGGCGAAAGCGCAGCAACGCGGGAACGCCCGTCACGCGCCGAAGCGGCGTGATGGCGAGCGTGATGCAGAGCATCACCAGCGTCCAGAGGCCCGTCGAACGCGTGATGAATTCGATCGGGTTCGCGCCGAGCCGGTCGGTCAGCCCGAACAGCACGAGACGCGCGAGCGGATAGAGGCCGGCCGCGAAAACCAGCACCTTGGCGGGCGCAAGCCAGCGCGGCGACGCGGTACGCACCGCACTGGTCCGGGAAGTGCCCGCGGCGGCGGCCGTGCGTGCGCCGGACGCGCGCATCGGCGTCAGCGTCGAAGGAGGCATGTCGTTTCTCACCGTCGCACTCAGAAGTTCTTTTTCAGGTCCATGCCCTGATACATCGACGCGACGAGATCGCCGTAGCCGTTGAACATCAGCGTCTTGCGCTTCGGCGTGAAGAAGCCGTCCTCGCCGATCCGGCGCTCGGTCGCCTGGCTCCAGCGCGGGTGATCGACGTTCGGGTTCACGTTCGAATAGAAACCGTATTCGTTCGACGCATACATGTTCCAGCTCGTCTTCGGCTGCTTGTCGACGAAGCGGATCTTCACGAGCGACTTCGCGCTCTTGAAGCCGTACTTCCACGGCACGACGATCCGCACCGGCGCGCCGTTCTGGTTCGGCAGCACCTGGCCGTAGACGCCCATCGTCAGCAGCGTCAGCGGATTCATCGCCTCGTCCATCCGCAGCCCTTCCGAGTATGGCCAGTCGAGCACCGGCGTCGACAGCCCCGGCATCTGCGACGGATCGGCCAGCGTGACGAACTGCACGTATTTCGCGTTACCGGTCGGCTGTACGCGCCTGATCAGCTCGGAAAGCGGCACGCCGATCCATGGAATCACCATCGACCAGCCCTCGACGCAGCGCAGCCGGTACACGCGCTCCTCGAGCGGCGCGAGCTTCAGCAGCTCGTCGAGATCGAACACCTTCGGGTGCAGCACCTCGCCCTCGACGCTCACGCGCCACGGGTGCGGCCGCAACGTGCCCGCGTTCTGCGCCGGGTCGCCCTTGTCCGTGCCGAATTCGTAGAAGTTGTTGTAGGACGTGATGTCCTTGAACGGCGTCACCTTGTCGGCCGCGACGAACTTCGGGTTGGTTTTCGCCGCGAGCTTCGCGGCCCGCGCGTCGGGCGACGCATACGCGGCGAACGCCGCGCCGCTGCCGCCGAACAAGCCGCCCGCCGCCGCGAGGCCGGCCGCCTGCAATGCGCGCCGCCGGTTCTCGAACACCGCGCGCGGCGTAATCTGGCTCTGCGCGATATCACCGCCGGTCAGTACGGTGCGCAAAGGGGGTTTGATCCACATCGTGCTGCTCCTCCTGCATGCGCGGCGCGCACGCTTCATGAGCGTTCGACCCGGCCCACCATGCGCCGTTCGACGCCCGGACCGCCCGCCCGTTACAAAAGAAAACCGCCGGGCACGCAGTGCGCCGGCGGTCTTTTGTCGGACCAGCGTCGGAAATCTTACAGCTTGCCGTAGCTGTGCAGCCCGGACAGGAACATGTTGACGCCGAGGAACGCGAACGTCGTCACGAGCAGGCCCGTGAGCGC
>NZ_QTPQ01000044.1:0-78675 GCF_003853425.1 Burkholderia sp. Bp9140 | reverse complement strand
CTGCCGCATCGCTGGCAGCCTGTCTCGACCGCCGCCTAAACTCGCTCGTCAAGATGCGTTGGCTGGCCGCTTACGACTGAACAACGATGCGAATTCTTAAATATGCATTATTAGATACTCAAACGTTTGCATTCTTGTTATCGGAGTTTCGCAAACGATTGACCGCACCTCTGCTTAGAATCCGGGTGAGGCCGTGCGAGATGTCCAAGAGCCGAAATTTTTCATCTCCGACGTATCGCAAACTCACAATTACCGTGAGCCAGACACGCTCCTGGTGACGCATGCCATCGCGGCGCCTGCCGTGTCGAAACGTTGCACTACGGCCCGCGCCTGTCTCTCACCCTGACTAACCACGATGTGCGAGGGAACCGGTTCGAGCATGGCAGGCTCGGGACGATCTATCGCTGCACTTCCCGTGCGAAGGCCTCTTCCTCCCAGACCAGGCGCCGGATACAGTAGTGTGCCATCGGCTTTGTCCCGGTCTTCGCGGCGGCGTGCTGCCAGTCATCACAGGCTATGCAGGCCAGATCTCGAACAGCGCACCCGACTGCTTTTCGTTGAGTCTGATGTTGCTGGCGCAGGTGAGCTTGCGGTTAATGCCGGCCCGCTTGGCAAGGCGCGCAAATTCCGTCCATTTCACGGCAGTTTGCTCCCAGTCACGGGGGCGCACGCAGTGAAACGTCTTTACGGTTTGTCCCGGCTCCTGAAAAATGCTTTCAATGCGTCCGTGCCGGTACACCAGAACGCCTCGCGACGAAGACATCCTGTTTTTTGGACGGGAGCACTGGATGACGATGTCACCCACCCGGGCAGTGGACGGAAACGGTGCACTCCCTCCCCACCAGAACCAGCTCACGCTGCCGGCGTCCGGTCCAATGCGCTCCTGCACGTCCGCCAGCGCGTCTTGCACCACGTCGACATCCCCGGGATAACGTGCGTCTTCACGTGTGCTGATGAGCCAGTATTTCGTCGCGCCCGTCTGGATAGCGCGTGGGGGCGAACCGGCATTGTCTGGCGGGGGTTCCTGCGGGATGAGAACGGGAATCTGCCGGATCCTCTCGATAAAATCGCCGTTAATGACGTCCCCGGATGCCGCGAGCGAACTGACCAGATGCTCAGCCTGGCCAATGAGTTCGGGCCGGTCGGAGATGACCGAGGCCTCCACGTAGTGACGGGCGGAGCGCAGCGAAGCATTGGCCGAACCGATCACTGCCCAGTCATCGAGCACCAACACCTTGGCGTGCAGGTTCGGCACATTAAACAGGGCGGCTCCTGCCGCAAGATACCCCGCGAGCACCTCGGCGCTCGTGCGTCCTGCCGCGATGGAGGCATCGGACGCGTCCACCACGAGCACGTCGCTGGCGCCCAGAGGCAGGAGCGACGCGTCCGTCACATACGCAATGGCGGCCCGGCGCCGCTTCGCCTTGACCGCTTTCGCCCCGACGGTCTCCCACAGGTCTGCACTTAATAGTTTGAGCATGTGATTTTGTTCGAATTGGCGTCGCGCGTGTTGGGCCGGTCGCCCTTCCACCACCCCGCTCAACATGTTAGACGAATGCGACACGCGACGGATTGCGGCACCAGAACTGGAGCCCGGTGTAGGGGCGCCTGGGAGCACATCCGAGGCGCCCGATGGTGCAGCTCTGATCTCGGCGCTTCGACGCGATAATGACAGTGGCGCCTTGAGGCCGGTTCGCCGCGATAAGCCGTTATCGCGCCAGCCGAATCTTTAACCGTGCCAAAGCAGGTTTGCGTCAGCCGTGTGCGTAATCCAAGCAGGACTAACCCTCGCATTCCATCCCAGACCGCTGCCCGAATCCTGCTCATGTGTGCTGCGGGAACCACCCAATGGCCCCGCCGGCGCGCCGCCTCCGAGACGATCCGTGGCACCGTCCTCGCCCAGCTCGCCGTCGCGTGCAGGCTGGCATCGGCGTCCGATGCTCACTTCCGGATCGCCTCGATGCGCGAGCTGCGCGGAACCTCAGCCCCGCCGGTCCCGCCACGCTCCCGCCACGCTCCCGCGCCGCGGGAGTTCCGCTGGAATACCACGCTTACGCCCGATGAGCCGATGGGCTACTTGCGATAAATAGTCTTATCGCGAGTGCTCTCCCAGCGACCTAAACTGATTGCATGAGTACGGCCCCTGTCCCCTCCGCAGGGTCGGACGGCGGAAATCTCGCCGCGACTGCCCTGCCCGATCTCGCTTCGTTGGCCGCCCTGCGCGCCTGGCACGCCGGACTCGCAGCCCGCGCCGCGGTCGAGCGCTATCTGCCGCACCGCAGGGCCGATGGCCAATCATCGCGTGGCCTCCTGGGTCGCGTCCGTCGCCAGCTCGTCGCGTGTGCAATCGCCCGCCAGCGCGACGACCTGATCCCGCTGTTCACGCACCCGGCCGCGGACCGTACCCGCCACGCGGCACAGGTCGTCACCGCGCTCGACGTCCTGCACTTCACCCCCATCCCGGCGCCGCAGCCAGCCGACCCTGTGAACAGGTGGCTACCTCCGCGTATCGTGCGCGCCCTGGCCGCCGCCGGCGTCGACTCATTCGCCGACCTGCTGGTCCGAATGGCCCACCGCCCCGGCTGGTGGCGAACAATGCCCGGGCTCGGACGTCAGGGTGCACACCGCGTCGAAGCCTTCATCACGGCGCACCCGGACCTGACTCGGCGCGCCGCCGCGCTGGTTCCTTACGAGGCCGCGACCGATCAATTGATTCCGCGATGGTCCCTGGATGCGCTGCCCGCCGACCTTGATGGTTCGCAGGGCCGCTTCCGGGCTCCGCCCGACACCTGTGGCCTCGCCGCGACGAACGACTACCGGGCGATCGAGGCATGGCTGGTACTGCATGAGGGCACCCATACGGTGCGCGCTTACCGGCGCGAGGCCGAACGGCTGTTGCTGTGGGCCATTGTCGAGCGCCGCCAGTCCCTCTCGTCGCTCACCACCGACGACGCGATCGCCTATCGGGCCTTCCTGCGCCATCCGACGCCCGCCGCCCGCTGGATCGGTCCACCGCGCCCGCGCACGACGCCCGCCTGGCGTCCGTTCACGGGACACCTGACGGCGCGGTCAACCGCCTATGCGCTGGCCGTCCTGCACGCCCTCTTCGGGTGGCTCGTTGACCAGCACTACGTCGTGCTCAATCCGTTTGCGGGCGTGACAGTGCGCGGCGGCGCAGCCCGTACACCGTTTGATACCGGGCGGGCGCTGACTGGTCGAGAGTGGAAGATCGTGCGGGCTGCGGCCGACCAGCTCGAGCGGACTGGCTGGACCGCACCGGCTGCCGAGCGACTGCGTTTTGTGCTGGATTTCGGCTACGCGACCGGGTTGCGGGCGCAGGAACTGGTGGCTGCGACGCTCGGCGACATCACGGCGGACGCCCGCGGAACGTTATGGCTGCAGGTGACGGGAAAAGGGGCGAAGTCGGGGCGCGTGGCCCTGCCGCCCCTCGCGCGGGACGCCTTGCGGCGCACGCTGAAGGCGCGGGGTCTGCCGGTCATACGCACTCGCTGGCATCCGGCGACACCGTTGGTCACCGCCCTCAATGCAGAGTCTCGCGGGGCACGCCACGCCGGAATCAGTGCAGCGCGGTTGCGGCAGGTGTTAGGTGAGTTTTTTCGGGACACGGCCGAGCGCGTGAGCACCCGCCATCCCGCGCTTGCCGAGAAGCTACGGCACGCCAGCCCCCATTGGCTGCGCCATACACACGCCACTCATGCACTGGATGCCGGTGTGGAACTGGTTGTCGTGCGAGACAACCTGCGTCACGCGTCGGTAGCGACGACGTCGACCTATCTGCATAGCGAGGAGGCAAAGCGTGCGCGTCAAGTCAGCGCGGCCTTTCAACGTCAGCCTCGCCGCGCGCACCGTCGAGGCACGGCCCGCGCAGCCCGATAAGTGCGCACAATGTCCGAGATGCACGCCTCACGATTGAATGAATTGCAGGCCAACTTGCAACGGCTCCGACTGAGTCGTTTAACCGATATAGGCGTACGCGTTTGCTCGGGCATCGTGCAGCGCGTGGTGCTCGCCGCCGTGCCGCGCGAAGTATTCGGCTTGCCGTCGAGCGTCGATCTGGCCGCGGATATCCTCGAGCGCCCAGCCTTCGGGCAACTGGCCATCGAACAGAAATTGCAGCAGATTCAGGTCCGTCTCGAGGTCGTAGCAGAGCACCGGCTTGGAGCCAGTCGGGATGCCCCCGATCCAAGCCCGCAGCACCTGACGCAGTCGATTAAACGGCATCGCGCGCTCCGTGAATCGCCCCAACTGCGGCAGCACCGCAGTCCGAACGAAGCCACTACAGCGGGCAGCATCATAGTCCGTGCATTCGCCGTAAAATTCAGATCCGTTCTCCCCAACGATGGCCAAACTAATGAGTTGGGGCGCCTCGACATCCGTGAACTCGGTATCGACGAAGAAACGATTTCTCCAACTGCTACGGCCGCTGGAAGGTACCCACCAGGTCGGTCCGTTTTGGAAGCGGGTATCCGTCATAGTCGCTCACCCAGGGCGCATTCAGCACAGAACACCTGGACTTCCTCCCGCCTCACTACGAGAGCCAAAGTCGCACACATGGTCTGTCCATCTGAAAGCCCCCCCTATCGGTCAGTCCGAGCGCGACCGATGCGCCTGCCATACCCGCCTTCCGCGGGCGTAGCGCGTCGCGAAACCACTCGGCACGGAAAACTTTCGCCCCGTCACCGTCGTGAACTGCGTCACCGTTAGCAGTGTGCGATCGTCGTCGCTGAGTTCGGTCGCCCCGACTCGGATTTCGCTCAGTGGATCCAAATACCAATCATCTACCTGACGCGCACGGCGCGTGCTGACCACCGCCGCCCCTCGCAGCACGTTACTGCCGTCGAGAAACTGCTTCAGCGATGCCGCTCCCGATGTGAGGTCCGTCCAGATCACGCAGGGAATCCCGCGTGCTCGCTTTTCAGACACCCGTAGAACCAGTAAGTCGCCAGGCGTCCACTGTTCCATCACAGCCCACACAGCTGCACCGGCCATCGCCGACTGTAGCGGTAGACGGTTCCCATCCTGAATCAAAAACATATGCCTTGCAGCTAGAGAAACTGGCCGCACCCGAGAAAATGGGTCGTAAATGCCGTGGCCAAACGAACATCATACCGCGACCATCATTGGATGCAAAGGGTATCTGGCAAACGGGACGACGCAGGACATCTGGCCGCGATTGGCGCGATGGTCCGTGCTCGTCGGCTGGAGTTTGGCGTCTCGCAGGAAGCGCTTGCCCTTCTCACAGGAATCGATCGAAGTCACATGGGCCGCATCGAAAGAGGCCAGCGCAATTTGACCATCCTCAACCTCATCCGAATCGCTGACGCTCTGAATATTGCGCCATCGAAGCTTCTGAAAAGCTCTGGTCTCTAAAGTAGTAGTGGCGTCCAAGGCCAATCTTCGTCACGTTCGCGTACATAGTGATTGCGGACTTGTGACTCCGCCAACTCACAGACGAAGAAGGCCGCGATGAGCAACTCCATCGCCGTCGGCGCGACATCACCAACTCTACTCGAATTGGGAGCCTGCTTACGTCAACGAGACACGCATCCACTTGAGTCACACTCCAAGATAGTCGCGCCCCGATGTTCAGGTAGTTTCCTAGCGCAAACTGCTCGTCGACAATCTGAATTGCAGCACGTAGTTGCGAAGACACGCGGCCGGAAGGCAATGCTAATTATGTAAAGTGAAAAATATGCCCGCGCCCGTGCCTTCCGCTTTCGACCATGCAAATGGCATTGCCGAAACAATTGTCATGGCTGGCCCAATCACTGGCGCCTGCGCTAGCGTCCCCCTATCACGACTCAAGCTTACATGCGGACAAAGATCGAGACGCGTACCGGAAAGCCACGTTAGTATTCGACTTTTTCCCGATAACTATGCGTGATATCAGGAATCTCGATCTCAATTTACTCAAGGCGCTGGACGCCTTGTTGGACGAGCGCAACGTGACGCGTGCTGCTGCCAGAATGGGGGTCACGCAGCCGGCAATGAGCGGGATGTTGACGCGCTTACGTGACACCTTTGGAGATCCACTGTTCGTCCGGGCTCAGCGCGGCATCACGCCCACGCAAAGGGCATTGGGACTATCAAAGGCTCTTAAGCAAGTCATGAACGAGGTCGGAGCTTTGCTGAGCCCTCCAGACTTCGACCCACAGACTGCGGAATTTACGCTGACGATCGCGGCAACTGATTACGCGCAAAGCGCGATCGCGGTCCCCTTCCTTTCAGCACTAAAAGAGCGTTCTCGACGTATCCGCGTTGCGCTAGTGCCGGTTGAAGGTGGCGACCTACAGACGCGACTCGAACGTGGCGAGGTAGACCTTGCTTTGATCACGCCGGAAATGACTCCACCCGATCTCCACGCGCGCCGGCTTTTTGAGGAACGATACGTCTGCGTGATGCGTACCGACCACCCGGCAACTCGATCCAGGCTGACACTCAACCGCTTCTGTGCGCTCGACCACGCGATTGTGTCCTACTACGGCGGGAGTTTCAGCGGCGTCACCGATGAGGCGCTTGCCAAGTGCGGCAGGCAGCGCCGCGTCAGCCTATCGGTAAAAAATTTCCTGGTTCTGCCGAACATCCTTCGCGCCAGCAATCTAGTCGCAGTCGCGCCCGAGCGCCTCGTCGCTAGCGAAGCTGGGCTGACGCTGCTAGAGCCGCCGTTGGAAATTCCGGGATTTACCAAACTCGCTGTTTGGCATGAACGTAGCCACCGCGACCCCGCACAAAAGTGGCTGCGCGAGCTGATGTTTGAGACGTGTCATGACGACACGACAAAGCCGTCGCGCAAACGAGCCACCAACAGGAACACTTGATGTACCTAGTCGGACCAGCATCTGCGTATCTGTTGATCACGAGCCGGCCTGCGCGTCGGTTCTGCCCGATTTGATGAGCGATCTTGATCTCACATCTACGGAGTGCTGCTATCGCGCGTAGCGGCGATCGTTGGAACCGCGCTCAACTCCTTAGCTCAAATTGCCGGAAATCTACAGGGGCGCAGCGCCCAAGCTGCGCTCCTCTCCGACTAAGAATAACGTTCACCGCGAGTCAAGACCACTAAGATATTCCGGCAGTCAAAAGACGTTGCGAAGTCCCACCGCAACGCCAGTCTGGTTGTCACGCCCCAGGAAGTCCGCCGTCGCCCCCGTCGCGCGCGTGCAGTCAACCGCGCCGTACACCGCTGTCCGCTTAGAAGGCGAGTATTCCGCAAGCAGAGCAGCAGAGTATCGAGTTCCGTGTCCGGACGTTGCACCGTAAAGAGTGGACATGCGGCGAACAGCCGAGGCGGGTCTCTTTCGATGAATGAGCATGTGCGCGTCAGGTCCAACTTGCGTGCGAGTTCGCCGCGCAACAAAATTCCGCTTGTCGGGGATGCGAGACATTACCGTTCCATCGCAGGAGGAATCGGGATCATACCGATTCTTTCCATGATCCGATGGTGCCAGTCGTATTAGAGGATCTGGTCACTGCTGTATTGCACACGGGGTGGGACACTCACTGCGTTCTATGAGAGATTGACAGAATCTGGTGACTCGGTTTGGCTTCACTTTGACGACGAGTCCGGTGGCGCGCTTCCGACTTGGTGCGTGAGCTGGCCGATCGCGATGCTGGAGCGACGCAGATCACCAAGACTACGTGTTGTCAGAAGAGGAACACCGCACCCAGTCATCGCTAACGATCTGTGTTTCTCGTGCTCGGACCCGCACCCGCACACTAGGGCAATAGCACGGTAGCTCAGCGCGCGGCAGCGCCCTTGCACGTTGCCGCGCGTGGAGCGCTTACGGCTTCCTTCCTTTCGCCTTGCGCGCCGCTGCAACGATGCCGTCGAGCCAGTCCTGATGACCGTTGATCATCGGGTTCGGCTTCGTGTCGCGCAACTGCAGTGCCGGCTTGCCCTTCTGCGTCTCCTGAGTCAGGATTCGTACGCGCTCGCCGTCAAGGTCTTCCACCAGCCATGCGTGGTGCACGTCTAGACGGACGTCGGAGCCTACGTCGCCGGCCCAACCATGCCATGCTATCCGGCCGGGCTGCCCAGCGGTGGGCGGTACATATTCGTTGCATTGAGCTTCAACAGGGAAGCCAAACGTTTCGAAGTAGAAGCGGTCACCGTCGGCTAGTTCCGGGCCCTTGCCGTCGTAGATGCGCACGTTAGCCGAATTCGTGTAATAGGTGGGCCACAGAGAAGGCGTGCTGAGCAAAGGCCAAACGTCAGCGGCGCAGAGGCCGCCAACAATGGTCTCGTTGGAGGCAAAGTTCTCGGTATGGCCTGGCACGTAGTCTTCAGGCCAGATAATGGCGTTCATTTTCAATGATGACATTCCTGATTCGATGTAGTGGTGAAATCATGACGTCGGCCAAGAAATAAATCCAATGCTGTATTTTTATGAATCATATCACGCAGGCTGATACCAGTAAGTGCGCACCGGAAGGGAGCAGGATGGTCGCAGACATCGCAAACCGGCCAATTGAAAGTCACCAGATTCGTCTCTGATATCACCGCTCGCCTTCGCTTCGAATCAACCGATCGCTTTTGGGTTCGTCTGCAGGTTGCGTGGCCTTGCGCGCCTGCAGCGACGAGTCTCGCCTGCGGCGCCAACCATAGATGCAATAAAGTACAGCGAAGCACGGCCCCTTTGTTTCTCCTGCCGCATCGTGAGCCATGCGGCAGGAGAAAACGTACACAAAAGTGGCATGCCGGATAATGACAATTACGGGGCAAGAAACTCGATGACCATCCGGTTGAATTTTTCTGCGTGCTCCCATTGCGCCCAGTGCCCGCAGCGGCTGAAGATGTGAAACTCAGCGTTCTGCATTCCCCACACGAGCCTCAGGCCAACATCGAGTGGCACAAAGCGATCATCGCGTCCCCAAATCACCAGGGCCGGCGCCGATATCTCACCGAGGCGCGGACCGTAGTCGGTGAACTGCTTCGGATTCGCTGCGAGACTCTTCACGAAGTTCTCCAGATGGTCGCGACGCGCAAGAATGTTCTCGAGACGCGCCTGCATCAACTCGTCGGTCAGGCTCGTCGCGTCGTACACGAAGATGTTCAGCATCTGCTTCAGGTTGTCTAGCGTCGGCTCGCGGTACACCTTTTGCAGCAGTTTGATACCTTCGGTCGGCATAGGCACGAATTGACTGGGTCCTCCTGTTCCGCCGCCCATCAGTACAAGCTTGTCGACCTGCTGTGGAAACAGCAGTGCGAATGCGACAGCGCTATGCCCACCCATCGAGTTGCCGACGATGTTCACGCGCTCGATGTCGAGCGCGTCGAGCAGCGCCTTCAGCGAACGCGCGTTGAGCTCCGAGCGCGAACCCGTGTTGACGATCGCGTCGCTCTTGCTCCAGCCCGGGCAGTCGAGCAACACGACGCGATAGCCTGCGTCGACGAACGCGCCGACGTTGCGATGGAAGTTCGCCCAGCCGCTCGCACCGGGCCCCGAGCCATGCAGCATCACGACTGTCTCGCGGCCCTGCCCCGCGTCGTTGTAGTGCAGCTTCAGGTCGTGCTCGCCCACCTTCACCTGCACGAAACGACTCGTGCTCTCTTCCGTCAATGTGTGTGCCTGCTGCGTCATGTCGTCCCTCGTTCGTTCATGCGTCGATCATGCGGATGCGCGCCTACACATCCGCATCTGAAATCGCGAAGCGGCGCGACCGGCCCGTTTCGCCTGCCGAAACTGCTATTCCATCGCTTCCTCCGCTGCTTACTCCGCTACTAGCGCCGGCGTGCCGGCCCGATCCCTTGCGACGACCGTCAGCGCTGCCAACGCCGCGACGGCGACGAGCGGAATACTCGACGCCATCAGCATCGTCGTGCTCTCGCCGTGCGCCAGCAGTTGTCCGGCGACGAACGGCCCGAGAATCGAGCCGAACCGCCCGACCGCGACAGCCGCGCCGACGCCCGTGCCGCGCATGCGCGTCGGATAGATCGCGCTTGCGAGCGCATACAGCACCGACTGCCCGCCGACCAGGAACATCCCGCACAGCAGCCCGCCGGCGGCGAGCCACGCGGCATCCTTTGCGCCGGCCAACACCGCGAGCGCGCACGCGATCCCGACGTACATACCGACCACCGTGCGACGCCGGCCGATCCGATCCATCAGGCTCGCGATGCCGATCGCACCGATCCCGCCACCGACGTTGAACATCACCTGCACGAAGCTTGACTGCGCATGCGTGAGGCCACGCGTCATCACCATCGACGGCAGCCAGTTGAGCAGGAAGTACAGCACGACGAGCGTCCCGAGATAGCTCACCCACAGCGCGGCCGTCGTCGCAGCGCGGCGTTCGCCCCACAACGCGCGCGCGATTGGCGTGTCCGCCGCGTTCGCGCGCGTCGCGACGAATTGCGCGGACTCGTTCAGCCACAGCGCGAGCATCGGCAGCACCAGCAGCGGCCCGATTCCACCAACGTAGAACACGTGCCGCCACCCGGCAGGATCGGTGCTGACGACGCCGATCGCGGCGCCGATCGCTGCACCGAACGGCATTCCGCAGTACATCGCGCCGACCGCGGTGCTGCGCTGCTGCGGCAGTGCCGCTTCGGAGCACAGCGCGATCAGGTTCGGCATTGCCGCGCCGAGCCCGAGGCCTGTCAGGAAGCGCGCGGCGAGCAGGCTTTCGAAGTTCCACACGCGCGTGGTCGCCAGCGAAAAGATGCCGAACAGCGCGACCGATAGCATCAGCACGCGCCTGCGGCCGAGCCGGTCCGCAAGCCGCCCGCCGAGCGCCGCGCCGGGCAGCAAACCGAGCGCGCCGATGCCGAACGCCCAACCCATCTGTGCGGCGCCCAGTGCGAATTCATGCGCCATCCTTGGCGCGGCGATGCCGGCCGATTGCAGGTCCAGTCCTTCCAGGAATGCAACGAGCAGGCATAAGCCGATCGTGCGTGCGCCGCCAGCGCGACTGTGTTCCGGCGTGTTCATGAAAAGTCTCCAATAGGAAGTTGCATCGCTCTTTGCGGCGATGTCGATGAAGATGCGGCGCTCGAACTTGCCCTGCGAAGAGCCGCGCCGCGTTAGCCCTTCGCGGCGTCAGCAGTGCGCGCGCTTAAGGTCGAGCGCGACGTCGACGATCATGTCCTCCTGCCCGCCGACCATCCGGCGGCGGCCGAGCTCGACGAGGATGTCGACCGTCTTCAGCCCGTACTTGTTCGCGGCCGCTTCCGAATGGCGCAGGAAGCTCGAATACACGCCCGCATAGCCGAGCGCGAGCGTCTCGCGATCCACGCGCACCGGACGATCCTGCAGCGGGCGCACGATGTCGTCGGCCGCGTCCATCAGCGTGTAGAGATCCGTGCCGTGGTTCCAGCCGAGACGCCCGGCCGCCGCGATGAACACTTCGAGCGGCGCGTTGCCGGCGCCGGCGCCCATGCCGGCGAGGCTCGCGTCGATCCGGTCGCAGCCTTCCTCGACAGCAACGATCGAGTTCGCGACGCCGAGGCTCAGGTTGTGATGCGCGTGAATACCCGTCTGCGTCTCGGGCTTCAGCATGGCCTTGAGCGCACGGAAGCGATCGCGCACGTCGTTCATGTTGAGCGCGCCGCCCGAATCGACGACGTAGATGCAGGTCGCACCATAGCTTTCCATCTTCTGCGCCTCGACGGCCAGGTTCTCCGGCGTAGTCATGTGGCTCATCATCAGGAAACCGACCGTGTCCATGCCGAGCGCGCGCGCGTGCTCGATGTGCTGCTTCGAGATGTCCGCTTCCGTGCAGTGCGTCGCGACGCGCACGACGCGTGCGCCCGCGTCGTACGCGGCCGTCAGGTCGTGGATCGTGCCGATGCCCGGCAGCAGCAGCGTCGCGATCTTCGCGTGCTCGACGACGTCCGCCACCGCCTCGATCCATTCGAGATCGCTGTGCGCACCGAAGCCGTAGTTGAAGCTCGATCCCTGCAGGCCGTCGCCGTGCGCGACCTCGATCGAATCGACCCTGGCCCTGTCCAGCGCCCGCGCGATGTCTTGTACGTTGCGGATCGAGTATTGATGGCGAATCGCGTGGCTGCCGTCGCGCAGCGTCACGTCGGAGATGTAGAGTTTCTTGCTCATCGGGAAACTTCCTTAAGCGTTCACGCGTTGCATCGATTGCGCGATACGCTCGGCAGTCGCGAGCGCCGCGGACGTCATGATGTCGAGATTGCCGGCGTACGCGGGTAGATAGTGCGCGGCACCTTCGACCTCGAGAAAGATCGACGTCTTCAGCCCGCTCACGCGGCCGAGGCCCGGGATGTTCAACGGCGCGGACGCGGGAATCTCGTCGAACTGCACGGCCTGCTTCAGCCGGTAGCCGGGCACATACGCCTGCACCGCGCGCGCCATCGCTTCGACCGACGCGGCGATCTTCTCGTGATCGGCTGGCTCCGACAGCACATACACGGTGTCGCGCATCATCACCGGCGGCACGGCCGGGTTCAGGATGATCATCGCCTTGCCATGCGCGGCGCCGCCGACCACCCCGATCGCCTTCGACGTCGTCTCGGTGAATTCGTCGATGTTGGCGCGCGTGCCGGGCCCGGCTGACTTGCTGCTGATCGACGCGACGATCTCCGCATAATGTGCCTTCGCGACGCGCGACACGGCCGCGACCATCGGAATCGTTGCCTGGCCGCCGCAGGTGACCATGTTCACGTTCGGCGCGTCGAGATGCGCGTCGAGGTTCACGACCGGCACGCAGTACGGACCGATCGCCGCGGGCGTCAGGTCGATGCAGCGGATGCCTGGCTTCAGCGTGCGCAGGAACGCATCGTTCTTCACGTGTGCGCCGGCCGACGTCGCGTCGAACACGAAGTCGATGTCGTCGAATTCGGGCAGCCGCGCGAGGCCTTCGACACCTTCGTGTGTCGTCGCGACGCCTAGGCGCGCCGCGCGCGCGAGGCCGTCCGAGGCCGGATCGATGCCGACCATCGCGGCAACTTCGAGATGCTTCGCATGCCGCATGATCTTCATCATAAGGTCAGTGCCGATGTTGCCCGAACCGATGATCGCGGCCTTGAGTTTCTGAACGCTCATGGAAATACTCATTCGTTGAAAGTGGCGCGCACGCTGCCGAGACCGGCGATCTGCGCGGTGAACGTGCCAGGGCGCGTGACCGCGACCATCGGGCCAAGGGCGCCTGTCAAGATCACGTCGCCCGCCCGCAGCGGCGTGCCGTGCCGCACCATCCGGTCGGCAAGCCACGCGGCCGCGTTCAGTGGATTGCCAAGGCACGCGGTGCCGCTGCCGCGCGACAGCACTTCGCCGTTCGACGCGAGCGTCATCTCGCAGCCGGCAAGATCGACGTCCTTCAGCAGCACGGGCCGGCTGCCGAGCACGAACAGCGCGCTCGACGCGTTGTCAGCGACGGTGTCCACGAAGCGGATGTTCCAGCCCGCGATGCGGCTGTCGACGACTTCGATCGCCGCGAGCGCGTACGCGGTCGCGCGCTGCAGTTCGGCGAACGTGTGCTTCTCGTGCACGAGGTCGTGCTCGAGCACGAGTGCGATTTCCGCTTCGACCTTCGGCTGGATCCGCTGCGACAGGCTCATCGGTTCGGCGTCGCCGTATGCCATCGACGCGAACAGCGTGCCGAAGTCCGGCTGGTCGACGCCGAGCTGCTGCTGCACCGCGAGCGAGGTCAGACCGATCTTGCGGCCAACCACGCGTTCGCGCCGCAGCGCCGCATTGGCCTGCTGGATCGCGTAGGCGTCTTCGGCGTTCTGCTCGCCGATTTCCATGCGCAGCGGTTTGATTGGCGCGCGTTCGCGTTCGGCGGCGCGCAGGCGAGCGGCCAGCGCGTCGATATGTTGCGGGGTCAGCATGTCGTCACTCCTTGTCTGTCGATCGCGGCGCGGGCTCACCCGCAGACCAGCCGTGCATGGCGGCGAAGCCCGCGATCCATTCGGGAATCGGGCGGTAGAAATCCCGCACCGCGTGATACGGGCCCGCGGCCGCCAGCGCCGCGAACGCGGCGACCCACGCGCGGATCTCGTGCGCAGACTTGCCGCCGTCGCGCGTGATCGCATCGTTAGTCATCCCGTCGACGGCTTTCAGGTCGCCGCTTTCGAGCACGTCGAGAAACGCCTGGTCCCATCCGGGATTGAGCGCGTGCAGCGGGCTGTCGCCGGCCGCGAACGTGCGCGCCGCCGCGATCGTGCGCGCCTGGCGCGCGGCGCGCGCATCGGCGTCCGGATTGCGTCCGGCGATCAGCCGCTCGGCCAGTTCCGGGCTCGCGGTCGCGAGTTCCGGCACCGGCGGCTCGTGCGAGATGCCGCCGGAGCCGACCACCAAGACTCGGCGGCCCGAGCGCGCGACGAAGCGGCCGATCGCGTCGCCGAGCAGCCGCGCACGGCGCAGCGTCGCCATCGGCGCAGCGACGGAGTTCAGGAACACGGGAATCACCGGGTAGCGGTCGAGGTCGCCCGTCAGCACTTCGAGCGCCTGCGCGAAGCCGTGATCGATTTGCATCCGGTACGACATCGACACGTCGACATCGCTGTCGAGCACGGCCTCGACCAGTTCGCGGGCGAACGTGGCTGGCACGTTCAGCGGGCCCGCGAGGCTCCGGTAGTCACCGATCGATTCCGCCGCGATGCCGATGCAGAACGGCGGCATCAGGTCGTAGAAAAAGCCGTTGTAATGGTCGGGCGCGAACAGCACGATGCATTCGGGATCGAACACTTCGACGCGCGCACGGGCCGCGGCCTGCACGCGCTCGACTTCGGCCACCACGTCCGGCGCCGGATCGAAATAGCCTTGCAGCGGCGTATGGGACAGGCATTCTAGCTGGATCGGCATGTCACGCTCCAGCCGGTTGCGCGGCAGCCTCGTGCGCGAACGCATCGGCCTGTGGGGGGCGTGCGGCGGACACTGTATCCGTGAGCTGCAGCAGCGCGGCGAGCGCGACGATCGCGTCCGACGCTTCCTGCGGCGCGCACACGCCCGCGACGAAGCGATCCGGCCGCAGCAGCACAACCGACTGAGGAATCCGGCTGAACCAGTCTTTCAGCCGGCCCGTCGTATCGCCGATCGCGATCACGCCGTCAGGCACGTCGGCCACATAGTCGAGTTGCACGTCGGGCTTCGCCAGGACGAAGCACGCGCCGAGTCGCTCCCACACCGTGCGGGCCGCGTCGGTCAGCCCGAAGGTCGGGTCGCTGCCCCAACCGATCACCGCGAAGCGGTTGCCGATCGCGTCGTCGAGCCGCACCGTGCGGCCGTCGGCCGTGCGCACGCGCGGCTGGATGAACATCCGGCCGACCGGTGACTGGCCGAACGCATCGCGGCCATACACGAGCTGCCCCAGCCACGAACTACGCTTCTGGCTCATCAGGCCGAGCAGGCGCCCCGGCGCGGTGCCGCCCGCGCAGTCGAGCAGCCGGGCCAGCACGCCGCCGTCGCGTGTGCACTGCGGCAGCATCACAACGCCGGCTTCGTAGCGCGGCATAGGCTTGAAGCGCATCTCGACGAAATAGCGTTTCGCGGCCGGAATCAAACCGAGCGCGCGCACGAACCCGTCGCGCACGACACGGCCGACGCGCGTCGTCGGCGCGAAAATGTCGCCGGCGACTTCCGACAGATGAATCATCGAGCGCGCATGGTCGCGCCGCTCGAGCGTATAGCTCGCGAGCAGCTCGGGCCGCGCGAGCCC
Organism: Burkholderia sp. Bp9140; assembly: GCF_003853425.1. Lineage (NCBI taxonomy): Bacteria > Pseudomonadati > Pseudomonadota > Betaproteobacteria > Burkholderiales > Burkholderiaceae > Burkholderia > Burkholderia sp. Bp9140. The sequence continues at coordinate 63,024 of NZ_QTPQ01000044.1, read as the reverse complement.
CTTTGCGACCATTGCGAGCTTCCAGCCGAGATTGCTCGCATCGCGAATCCCGCTGTTGTAGCCCTGCCCCTGCCAAACCGGCATGATGTGCGCGGCGTCGCCCGCGAGCAGCACGCGGCCGACATCGAAGCGGCGCGCGAGCCGCGCGTTGTGCGTATAGACGCGCTTGCGTATGTAGTCGACCTTGTCCGGATCGGCGACCACCTTGCGGATCAGCGCGGCAAGGTTTTCAGGCCGCGACAGCTGCTCCTCGGTTTCGCCGGGCATCACCATGAATTCGAAGCGGCGGATCCCATGTGGCAGCGCGGCCGACACGTAAGGTCGCCGCCAGTCGCAATGCAGGTACACGTGCGGCGAGCCGAGCGGATCGTTGCGCACGTCGACGACGATCCACTGGTTTGGCTTCGTGCGCCCTTCGAACGATACGTTGAGTGCGCGGCGCACGAAGCTGTTGCCGCCGTCCGCGCCGACCATGTACCCAGCACGCACGATCTTCTTCTCGCCTTGGGCGTCAACTATCTCAATCGTCACGCCGTCGCAGTCCTGGGCAAACGAGTCGACGGTGTGCCCAAATAGCACGCCTACGTGCGCGAATCGCGTCAGTCCATCGAACAGCACACGGTCCGCCAGCGGCTGGATGAATGCGTTGCGGCGCGACCAGCCAAATTCGTCGGTCCGAGGCTCGATGGACGCGAAGCAGCGGCCGCTACCAGCGACAAAGCGCATCCAGTGGTCGGGGGTCGTGTGTGGTAGCAGCGCGTCAGCGAGACCTACGGTCTGGAATACCCGAAGCGCTTCGTCATCGAGGCCGATCGCGCGGGGATAGTCGATAATCTGCTCGAGTTTCTCGATGATGATCGTTCCGACGCCTTGCTGTCCCAGCAGGTTAGCGATCATCAGGCCGACCGGGCCGGCGCCAACGATGGCGACGTCCGTTGCGATGACATGCGGGCTGCCCGACGCGGGCACAGCCTCATATTGGGCGGGCATCTATGTCTCCTGCAATGCTGTTTTAAGTGCTGCGCGGCCGGCTGCCGCGCGTCTCCACCATCGGACCGGCGCCAACGCGGCAAGCTCTGCTACGATGGACGAGTCTTCGCCGACGCCATCCACCGGGCCCTCTCTGCCGCCCATGCCTCCGGTTTCAAACAAAGTCTAAGGAGCGCGATATCGCGCCTCAACAATTTGAGTGGAATGTGCACTGGATGCACGCCATTGATTTAAAAGGACTTTATTGTGTCGAGATACACCAGCGTACGCGGCCTCGCGCGTGGCCTGCAGGTGCTGCGCGCGCTAAACGGGATGGAGAATGGCCGCGCGACTAGCCAGCAAATCAGCGATGCCACCGGGTTGCACAGAACGACGGTGCGGCGGCTCTTGGAAACTTTGGTCGAAGAAGGATGCGTGCGCCGTAGCCCGTCCGACGACAGCTTCAGGCTAGTGCTCGGCGTACGCTCGCTGAGCGAAGGTTTTACGGACGACGAATGGATTTCAACGGTAGCGCCGCCAGTGATGGCGCAACTAACACAACGTGTCGTCTGGCCGTCAGATTTGACGACACCCGATGGCGACGCGATGATCATTCGCGAAACCACGCACCGATTCAGTCCGCTGTCATTTCACCGATCGATGGTCGGGCGCCGGCTCCCGATGCTGTTGACCGCGGCTGGCCGCGCATATTTTGCTGCCTGTCCCGATGCCGAGCGAGCGGGCATCCTCGCACTGTTGCGAACCAATGCTGGCGATGAAGAGCAGCGCCGCCTCGCATTCGATGACGCGTATGTCGCGAATCTGATCCGCCAGACTCGCGCGGACGGATTTGGCATCAATGCGGGCGACTGGGGTGCCCAAAAAAAGATCGGCGCTATCGCTGTGGCCATCTCCGCGCGCGGGCACGTGCTCGGCAGCCTGAACGTGATCTATTTATCGAAGGCGATAACACCAGCCGAAGCAATTCGGCGTTTCGTACCCGAACTCAAGGTGGCTGCTCGAGAAATCGTCACTGCCCTTGAGGGCGCCGACGCAGGCTAAGATTGGGATTGCCGCCCCTTTGTTGCCATTGTCGGCTATAGCAGCCAGCGGACATAGGCAGGCCTTGGCGCCCACACCTTATTGAGTTCCATTTGGATCGATCGTTCGCAAACTCGTCTGGCATGCTGCGGCATGGCTATGACGAAGTGCTATGAACTCAAGTCGATCAGGCTCAGGGTATTCCCCGGGCGCCGATCGGTTTACTTATTGCGTTTCGTAACCATAGAATGCACCATCATGTCACATTAAGTTCGGTCCTTCGCCTTAAGTAACGCTACTGCCGTCCGTCAAATAGACAAAGCCAGCAAACAACAACGGACGCTTCAGCGTGCGCGTGTACTCGGCGAAGGACTGAGATCGATTTGGGATATACGAAGGCACATTCCAGTGATCCAACCAAACTATAGTAGTACCAACGCCAGTACATAATCCAACGCCAGTCCGTTCAAGGTTACGAAAATTTCCTTCCATTTAATTCGGACTACGATTATCTATAGATTCCAAAAAACACTGACTCAAAGTGTGAGCCAGCAAGGAGACAAGTCGTGCAAAGAACCGTTCGGAAAATTGCAGGGGCTGCATCGATCTTGCTTTCTCTATGCGCAGTGAATGCCATCGCCGCAGAGAAGATCACAATTATCGTTGGCGGTATCAATAAGCTTATCTATCTACCCGCTAAACTGACTGAATCTCTGGGCTACTTTCGCGATGAAGGCCTGGATGTCGACCTGCAATCGCAGCAAGCTGGCGTAGACGCAGAAAACGAGCTCGTCGCCGGCGCAGCGCAGGCGGTCGTCGGCTTCTACGATCACTCGATTGATCTCCAAGCCAAGGGGAAAGAGATCGAGAGCATTGTGCTCTTCGGCCTCGTACCAGGCAGCATGGAAATGGTTCGCAGCGACATGGCGACACAGATTCGGAACATGGGGGACCTCAGGGGCAAGACACTCGGCGTTACCGGACTCGGTTCATCGTCGGCCTTCATCGGGCACTTCCTCGCGGCAAGGTATGGTTTGAAGATGTCGGATTATTCAACGCTGCCGGTAGGTGCGGGCAATGCCTTGCTTGCGGCGGTAAAGCAACGTCGAGTCGAGGTTGTATGGAGCACGGAACCCACGACTTCATTGCTGCGCGCGACCGGGGACGCACAGGTGCTTGTCGATTTGAGCAGCGTCGACGGCACGAAGGCGGCTCTTGGTGGCTTGTACCCGGCATCGAGCCTCTACGTCCAACGTACATGGGCCGATAGCCATCGGGATGACGCACAGAAGCTTGCGCGGGCGTTTGTCCGGACGCTTCGCTTCATCCAGACCCACTCGGCGGAAGAGATTGCGAACAAGATGCCCGCTGACTACTACGGCGGCAGCAAGAGCCTTTACGTGAAGGCCCTTCAAGCATCGATGCCGATGTATTCGCCGGACGGAAAAATGCCTGCCGGCGGACCCGAAACCGTCCTGAAGGTATTGAGCGAGTTCAATCCGAACATCAAGGGGCGACACATCGATCTCTCCAGAACGTTCACCAACGACTTCGTCAATCGGGCGCAAGCACCTCGCTGATTCCCCACTTCTCTAGGCCCGTAAGGTAGCAATTGATTCAGCCCAGGAGGATGCAAAGTACTTCCAGTATTCGCTCGGCCCGGGCTACTTCCTTTCGAAGCGTACCGACGTATATGCCGTCGCCATATATCAACCACGCATCCGGAGTCGGCTCGACCGGCAATGCAGTTGTGTCCGAGATCAACACCCAATCGGCCTCGGGCAACAGCAACCAACTGCTCGCTCGCATCGGCATTCGCCCCAGGTTCTGATCGGCTCGATGATTAATCCACCTCGCTGGCGCGGAAACGCCAGCGAGTGGCGCACTCGACGATACATGCTCTACCGACGCACCGCACTCGCCGGAAGCCGTGACAGGAGGAGCGGGAGTTCTAGCGCCAGCCTACAAAAATGGGCGAATCATATGATCGCACCTGTCCCACCGTCCTGCAGCAGATCGCACCACATTGAACGCGAAGGCATCCGATAGCAAATGCGACCATGTCCTTCAAACCTGTAAGGAACAGCGTTCGAGACGGTGTAAACACTGAGCAGCCGCACATCCGATTGCGTTTTATGATCATAAAACGCTATACTCAAATCTCACGACGGGCTTCGTGCTAGCCCCCTATCGGAAAGCGGCGTCATGTGGGGCGCGCACTGGATGCCCGTCTCCCCATATCAACCTTGGCGTCAGCATACGCGGCGCCCCCATTTTTTGATCGGAGAGGCAGCATGACCATGAAGACCCCCTCGGGCGCGGCCCTTCTCAAGCCGGAAACTCTGCTGACGCATGAGCGCGGCGGCGGCGCCCGCACAACGCCCCTCGTGTCGCGCGACCTGGGCACGACAAGCTTCATCACGGGATACACCTCGTTTGATCCGGGCGTGGAGATCCCCTTCCATAGCCACAACTGCCAGGAAAGCGTGGTCCTCATGGAGGGTGATGCAATTCTCGACATCGATGGTCTGGAGTACCAGTTGAAACCTCACGACGTCACGTTCATTCCGCCCAACGTCAATCACCGCTTCCGCAACCTCTCGAAAACGAATCCGATGAAGATTCTCTGGATTTACGCCACACCGGAAGCGACCCGCACGCTGACGGCCACGGGCCAGACGAATCCGGTCTCTGCGGAGCATGGTAAGCACTGATCGAGTGCCTCGAGATAACCGAGTCCAGGCTCGATAGTCACCCGTTGCGTCGTGCGTCGTGAATTCTCGAACCTGTTCATTTCTGCACCGCTATACGACGCGTCGCGGCTTGCTGGGCGCCAATTGGCGCTTCCAGGCACGCGACAGCGACTCCCCCTCGGGTCCAGCATTGCCACCTAGATTGTCGGCATCATCAGGAGATTCAAATGCCATTCACCGTTCAAGCAGAAGAGCTCACCGCATTTGGTACGGCAATTCTGGAAACCTTGGGCGTTCCTCGACAAGACGCGCACCTGCTGGCCGACAGTCTAGTCACGGCGGAGCTTTGGGGTCACTCTTCTCACGGGATGTTGCGCCTTCCCTGGTACGTTGGGCGCCTTCGCACCGGCGTAATGACCGCCGTGACCGCACCTGAGAAAGTGCTTGATGGCGGTGCTGTCTCGATTCTCGACGGGCGTCACGGCATCGGTCAGGTGCTGACGGCGTCGGCCATACAACTCGGTATCGAGCGTGCGAGCCAATACGGTATTAGTGCAGTCGGCATACGCAATTCGAACCATTTCGGCACGGCCGCGTATTTCACGCGCGAATCCGCCAAGGCGGGGTGTGTTGCATTCCTCGCAACCAATGCCAGTCCTGCGATGGCGCCATGGGGAGGCCGCGAAAAAAGTGTCGGCACCAATCCGTGGTCGATCGCTGCACCGGGAGGCCGCCGTGGCGTCGCGGTGATGGATATCGCCAATACCGCGGTCGCTCGGGGCAAAATCTACCTCGCCGCGGAGCGAGGAGTGCCAATCCCCGACAACTGGGCTGCCGACGAGCAGGGTGTTCCGACGACCGACGCCAGCAAGGCGATTCACGGCCTCATATTGCCGATGGCCGGGCATAAAGGGTACGTCATTTCGTTCATGATGGACGTGCTTGCTGGCGTTCTTACCGGTAGCCACTTCGGGTCAAACGTCGTTGGTCCATACGACGCCACGAAGCCAAGCGGCTGCGGCCATTTGCTGATCACGATCGACATCAAGTCGATGATGCCGGTCGCAGAATTTGAACGTCGCATGGAGACCCTGATCGATGAGATCAAGGACGTGCCGAAAGCCCATGGCGTAGAAGAAATCTTCTTCCCGGGCGAGCTTGAGGACCGCAACACCGAGAAACTGCGTGAGACCGGAATCACGCTTGCGGACAATACTTGGCAAAGCATGAGCAAACTCGCCGAAGAAACTGGCACCCCACTGCCCATTTCCGCGCACGCTTAACACCCAGGAGCATTGAATGATCGCGCTTATCGTTTCCCTGAAGGTCCATCCGGAACGCCTCGAAGACTTTCTCGACGCCATCAAGGAGAACGCGACTCGCACGTTCTCCGACGAGGCCGGCTGCAAGTATTTCGACGTGACGCAGGACATCAAGGATCCTCTCCATTTCATGTTCTACGAACTTTACGAAGACGACGCGGCGATTGACGCGCACCGAGCCGCACCGCATTTCGCCAAGTGGCGCGAAGCAGCCGACCGATGCGTGGTGAAGGGTAGCCAGGTCAACACGCTGTGCACCCAACTCTTCCACCACGCTTAATCATGCTGCCGCGTGCAAGCAATGCGTGCGGTCATAGAAGAATTTGAAGGATCAAGTCATGACACTTGAAATCACTACCGTTAATCCAGTCAACGGCGAGGCACTCGAAACCTATCAAAGCTGGAGCGCCGAACGCATTGACGATGCCGTGGCAGCTGGCCATGCCGCGGCCCAGTCTTGGGGCAAAGCACCGCTCGCTCAACGCGTCGCTGCCGTCCGGCGGCTCGCCGAGGAACTCCGACGCCAAAGCGCTTCACTTAGCCAACTCGTAACCATCGAGATGGGCAAAATCGCGGCGGAAGCTGCGGGCGAAGTAGAGAAATCCGCCGTTACTGCGCTCTACTACGCTGACAATGCGGAACGCATTCTCGGCGACGAGCAAGTCAACATCGAGGGAGTCGACGCGTGGGTGAGCTACGAACCCATCGGCCTCATACTGGCAGTCATGCCGTGGAATTTCCCCGTATGGCAAGTCATGCGCTTCGCGATCCCGTCGCTGACCGCTGGAAACGGTGTGGTCCTCAAGCACTCGCCGAACGTAACAGGTTGTGCGTTGGCCCTCGAACAGCTTTTCGTCGACGCTGGATTTCCGAAGAATCTCGTCATCACCTTGGTCGTCGCCGAACCAAACGTTCCCCAGGTCATTGACACCCTTATTCGTGACGACCGCATCGCTGCTGTGACCCTGACCGGCTCGAACCGCGCTGGAGCCGCCGTCGGCGCCGCGGCGGGGCGCGAATCCAAGCGGTCGGTACTTGAGCTCGGCGGCTCTGACGCATTCGTCATACTCGATGATGCAGACGTCCCGCGGGCGGTCGAGGCGGCTGTCAAGGCTCGTTTCAACAACGCCGGCCAGAGCTGCGTGTGCGCAAAACGCTTCATCGTTTCGGAGGCGATTGCCGAGACCTTCACCGAGCAGTTCGTGAAGAAGGTTGACGCCATCGTAGTCGGCGACCCAACCGACTCGGGCACCTACATGGGGCCCCTCGCTCGAGCAGATCTGCGAGATGCGCTCGATAGCCAAGTCAAGCGTTCGCTCGAAGCGGGCGCGAAGTTGCTTACCGGCGGCAAGGCAATCGACGGCCCGGGATATTTTTACGCGCCCACGGTCATTGGGAACACTGCACCAGGCGTCGCGGCGTTCGATGAAGAAACCTTCGGCCCGCTCGCCGTTATTGCTGTCGCTAAAGACGATGGCGATGCAATCCGTTTGGCCGACGCGACCAATTTCGGTTTGTCGATCAGCATCTGGTCGGCGTCGACAGATCGGGCGCTCGCTATTGCCAAGGGTGTTACGACCGGCGCAGCGTTCATCAATGCGATGACAGCATCCGACGCCCGCGTACCATTCGGTGGAACGAAGAAGTCTGGGTATGGCCGAGAACTCGCAACGGCGGGTATTCGCGAGTTTACGAATACCCGAACCTACTGGACGGTCCGGCCCAAGTAAGCCGCGCGTCGTCTCAAAGAATCCCTGCCGACGAGGCAGGGATCCTTCCATTTCCCTCAACACGACCCTCGATCCGTCCTGTTCCATGACCTGACGCTGCGCATTCGCGTATGCGGTCTTCAAATCCCCGTGTCGCTCTGCGATTGCCTTCACCTCTCTTCTCAAGGAAAAGTCCATACGTTCGACTTTCGAAGTCCGACGGGCTTGACCATACGTACGAAGCCACCGTGAAGCGCTGTTTCGGCTACAGCGGGACACCAGGCACTGCACGTTCGCTAGTGACGCGCTGCAGCGGATCGGCGCGCTGTACACGATTGAGGACCAGATCCACGGCGAACCGCCTAACGAACGCTGGCGCGTGCGCAAAGAGCTGGGGGTGCCGCAGCTCAACGACATGAAGCGGCGGTTCAACGCAACTCTTGCCACGCTCTCCGCGACGTAGAACACGATCAAGGCAATCCGGTACGCGCTAAATCGCTAGCCGGCGCTCATTTACTACTGCAGTTACGGGCGCGTGGAAATCGGAAATACGAGCGCCGCGCGAGTGCTGCGCGGCATCGCTCTCGGACGGCGAAACTGACTGTATGCCGACTCCAACTCCGGTGGCGAACGTGCCTCGGGATGTATAGTTTAATCCGCACCGTACGCCTGAACGGCATCAATCCCGAGGCGTATCTCGCCTATATGCTCAAGCGCATCGCTGATCATCCGGTCAACTGCATTGATGAGTTCATGTCGGGGACTGTGGCACCGGCGCTGCCGTCAACCGCTCGCGTCGAACAGCCACGGCGCTCCACGAAATGAGTCGCCGCATGAATTTGCTAAGAACGCTGATAGTGGGGAATTCGGGCTCGGGAAAAAGCTGGCTTGCCCAACGAGTTGCTAATCGCATGGGATCACCCTGTATAGACTTGGATTCGATTCATTGGCTTCCCGGCGGGTACAACGTTGCCCGTGCGCGCAACGAGGCCGTACAACTGCTGGGTGATTGAAGGAATTTACGGCTCTCTCGCCAACGAGATCCGTACTGACTCTGCCGTACTGGTCTGGCTGTGTCTCAACGAAGCGGAATGTGTTGAGAACATTCGCCAACGCGGTATACGTCGTGGAGGAGACGCGGCTGCATTCGCAGCGTTGTTGGATTGGGCTTCGACGTATCACAGCCGTCAGGGACCGAGCTCGTACATTGGCGACCAGAAACTGTTTGACGACTATGGGGCAGACAAGCGAGTTCTTCGATCACGCGATGCCGTAATGGCCTTTTTGGACCGTCGGTAAACGTAGCGTGTCGTTGTAGCTCAACCGTGCGCAGAATGCGCCTATATCGAAACGATGACGTCAATACGGCGTTGGCTAGACTCTTACGGACATCATTGACGCCGGGAGACTTCGCGAACGCGAGATTGCGCATCGCTTCAGCTCTGTAGGGCCGGTCACCAGCGAGCGTGCAATTGACCTTCCGGTGCTGAAATGACCGGACGCCACAACTCGCCCGCCCCTGCAGATCACGAGTGTGCGGAAGCTGGAGCCTGCGTGTGGGAACTCTGGCCAACTACCGGCGAACGAGTCATAGTCATCACAACTACCGCACCAACGAGGAGGAGAAGGCCGGCAATCCCAAACGCCCAATCGTAGCTGCCCGTGGCTTGAATCACGTAGCCCGTCGCGATCGGAGCGATCATTCCGAAAATATTCCCCCCAACCACCACGAACGCCATTGCTTTGGCTACGTGCTTGGCACTCGGCAGCAGATCGTTCAGCAGAGCAAAGTTCAGCGAGGTCGTCGACGCAATCCCTGCCAGCGCGATCGAAAAAACCACCAGCAGCGTGGCGAGACTCGAGATGAACGGGACAGCCAAGATTGCAGAGCCCGTGAGCATCGCCATTGCAACCGCGTTGCGGCGCCGACCGGATCCAACACCGCTCTTTTTCAAGTGTCGATCGCTGAGTCGGCCGACACCGATGCACAACAGCACTGCCGCGGCATAAGGAACCGCTGCGATAGCGCCCGTGTGGGCCAGCGTCAGATGTCGCGTTGACTGCAGATAGCTCGGCAGCCACGTCAGGAAAAGATATTGCGTATAGACATTACAGCCTTGCGTGATCGCCAAACCCCAAAGTGTGCGCGACCGGAGCAGCGTGCGCAGGCCGCCGGCGGTACTCGCGTCCTCTTCGTCGACAACGACCGGGGTCGAGCTGCGCTCGCGAAGAATCTTCGCTCTCTCGTCTGACTGCAACCACCGCACCTTTTCCGGAGAATTGAAGAAAGCGAGCCACGCCGCGAGCCACACGAAGCCGATGCCTCCAGCGATAACGAACGAGAGCCGCCACCCGAAGGCCGCAACCAATGCGCCGAGGAGCACCGAACAAATGGCCGGGCCAGCATACGAGCCGCTATTGAACATCGACGTGACCATCCCGCGTTCACCTGCCGGGATCCATTGGCGAATGACCTTGCCCCCGACTGGGTTGCTGGTCGACTCACCCGCCCCCATCACCAGGCGCGCAGTAATCAGGCTCGCAAAACTCGTCGCGGCGCCGGTCAGAGCTGTCGCTGCGGACCAGACGAAGATCCCGATCCCAGCCATTCGCTTGGTACCAAATCGGTCAACCAGGAAACCCATCGGCAGAAGAAATAGTGCATAACTCCAGATAAACGAAGAGAACAGGTAACCCATGCCCACCGCGGAGAGGTGGAACTCGTGTTCGATCGGCTTTGCCGCGATCGAAAGAGCAATCCGATCCATGTAATTGATCATGGAGAGGGAAAACAGGAAGACGGCGATCCATCCTCGGCGATACGACATGATTTGTCTCCAGCTGCTCTGGCGGTATCGAGCCTGTCGCCGAAACCGCTTTAAGTGTTTTGTGATCACAAAATGCACTTTTGGTTTTAAAAAAACGCCGTTGATCTCGCGGCGTCTCTCACCTGTTCAGATTCACGATTCTTCGGGGAACACCTCCTGAGCGCGCACCTTCGCCCGGCGCGCGCCATCGATATGCTCCCGAAGCAGCGTGGCGGCCTTAAGCAGATCGTTTTGGGCGATTGCATCCAGGATGGCAAGGTGTTCCTTCGCTTGTCCCTGGCGCGGCTTGCGAGCTCTTGCCTGCCGATACTCGACAAGGCGACGCAAGCGGTCCATGCGACGGACGGATTGGGCAATAAAGCGGTTGCCAGACCATTTCGCGATCGTTTCGTGAAACTCGCTGTTGGCCTCGAAAAGCTCGACCGAGTTCATCGTGAGGTAGCCGGAGCCGGCAATGAACTCCTGCCGCCGGCGCAACTCCTCCAGTTCCACGCGATCTGCTTTGAACATCGGGGACATAACACCGGTCGGCTCGATAGAGGCGCGGAACAAGTAGCTCTCTTCATACGCGTCCACCGAATCAATCATCGGCATGAATTGCCAACCATGCCCGACCTGCCGCTCCAGCCAGCCCTCTTCTTGCATCCTCGACAACACACGCCGCAATTCGCTACGCGAAACTTCGTACTGGCGCATCAGGTCGGCCTCCGTGACCACATCAGGAAGCCGGCGCGAAAGACGATCGTCGGCGATCTTCAGGTACAGCGGATCGTCGGGTTCGTTGAAAAAGTGCTCGGCGACCGCCGTCACATCGCGGGCTGGCTGCGCCATGAAAAACCCGCGATTCGCGTCGTAATAAACGACACCGAGCGTCGCCAGATGGTGGAGTGCTGCATTCACCGGCGTGCGGGACGTGCCGATTTTTTCGGCAAGCAGGGATTCCGCCAATCGATCCCCAATTGCCAGATCTTCGCGTCTGGCAAGGGCAATGATTTCGCGGGCGACACGCGTCTGCAAGGGAGTAAGGATCGGGCTTTCGAGAGAGCTGTCCATATTTTGTACGGGCGACAAATGGCCGTTCACCACGGCTGCGTGAGCCGAGGCCAAACTGGTGTGAACAACCGATTTTGCCATTGCCGCTCTCCTCGTGAGTCTCCCTGGCGCTCCGCTCAGGGTAACCACCTGCCTCAAATGCATTTGCTTATTGCGTTTCATGATCATAGAATGCACAAACACGAAACGCAAGCAATGCCTGCTTGCCTTGGAGAAAACCCCGATGTTCGGCTTTTTCGGTTACCAGATGCTCCCACGGCCGGCTCGACCGGCCACTCCCGGGATACTGCTTCCGCAGGTGGCCGTCAGCGATCAGGCTGGCTAATCATGGAACGCACTTTCGCTTTTGTAGGCTGTCGAACGACCCGCGCACGCAACGCCGAAGGAACTGGCATCTCTGTTTTCGAGATCGACCCGTCGGGTGGCTGGCAGCATTGTCAGACACTTGAGCCATTGGTCAATCCGAGCTTTCTTGCGTTAAGCGAGGCACAAGACCGGCTTTATGCGGTGCATGGCGACGAAAGCGAAGTGAGCGCCTATCGGTTCGATTCTGTCTCAGGGCTACTCAGCGCCTTGAATGTGCGTTCTGGCGTTGGACGCAACCCTGTGCATGTCGAATTTTCGCGCGACGGTTCGTCGCTCGTCATCGCAGGCTATGCGACCGGATCCTTGACGCCGGTGCCGATCGCCAGCGATGGCTCGCTCAATTCTCCTTCGCTTCCCGTTGTGCTCGAGGGGCGTCCAGGCCCCCATCGCGTTGAACAGGTATCGTCCCACCCGCATCACGTACCCCGCTACAGCACACGCTTCGTCGATAGTGATTGGTACATCGTACCGGACAAGGGACTGGACACTGTCTTCGCCGTAAGATGGTTGTCCGATGGCTCGTCTGTTGTGAAATGCGCCCGGGCACGAGAAGGCGCTGGTCCACGTCACGCGGCGTTCCACCCCTTGCGGCCATACGTTTATGTCGTCAACGAGCTCGATTCGACTTTGACGAGCTGGTTGTTCAACCATTCAACGGGTGATCTGACGGCAGTAAACACCGTCTCGGTAATACCGGGTGACTACCACGGTTGGAGTCGTGCAGCAGGAATCGCCATCGCGGCCGACGGCCGGTCGCTGTATGTCACGAACCGAGGCCACGATACGATCGCAACCTTTTGTCTCGATCCAACCACATGCCTCCCCACCGACATTGCGTGGACGCCGACCGGAGGATCGTTTCCGCGGTTCCTCTGCCTGGGCCCAGACGGCAAGACGCTGTATGTAGCAAATGAAAACTCACATTCGATCGTTCAGTTCTTGCTCGAATCTGGTAGCGGGCGGCCTGTTGCAACGGGCCGCCGCGTTGAAACTGGAAGCCCAGTTTGCATTGTCTTCGCTCGCTTCGGTACGTAGATGTCGGTGAAGAACCGCACCGCGGGGTTCGAACCAGGACATTGTTTAAGCCTGGCTGGCGAGAGGCGTCGCTCATGAATTCAGGCTGCTGACAATCGCAAACGGTGGGAGTCATCTGAGTTGCGCATCGAAAAGAATGGCAATTTAAGAGAATTTCACCAATATATTCTGCATACCTTATTTAATATCACGACGGTTGCTCGTTAAACTTGAGATTACATAGGAGACGTTACATGCAACAAACGAGAGAACTCTCTTCAGATAATGCAGGCATCCGTAGAAGCAGTTTCTGGCCTTATGGTTGGTGGGCAATCGTTGAACTGCGCATAGGCATTGTTCCGCTGCCGATCTACCTTCTCCTGATCGCGCTCGTGGCAGGCTTCGTTACGACGGGCAAGGTTCCCGGTGAGATCTCGATGGCGATCGCGGTCCTGGTGCTTTGCGGCTTCACTTGTGCGGAGATCGGTAAACGCATGCCAATCTTCAACAAGATCGGCTCCGCTGCGATCGTCGCCACGTTTCTTCCCTCGTTTCTCGCGTTTCATCAGTTGCTTCCTGCCAAGTTGATCGGCATGGTGACAAACTTCACGCATGTGAGCAACTTCATGTATCTGTTCATCGCGTCGATTATCGTTGGCAGCATCTTCAGTATGGATCGCGAGGTGCTGATCCGAGGATTTGCCAAAATATTCTTTCCACTCGCTGCCGGGTCCATCGTTGGTGGAATCGTCGGAACCATCGTGGGAACCGTGCTCGGCCTCGGCACCAAGCACACCCTTCTCTACATTGTCATCCCGATCATGGCCGGAGGCGTAGGTGAAGGGGCGATTCCCCTTTCCGTCGGTTATTCGGAAATTATGAAGATCCCGCAAGGTCCGGTATTTGCGGAAGTCCTACCGGCGGTCATGATCGGAAGCTTGTGTGCCATCCTATTCTCGGGTGTTCTCAATTGGGTCGGTGAAAAGCGACCGCACCTGACCGGACGCGGTACGCTGCAGCCGGCTGCCGAACTTCCGACGACGCCGGTCGACGAATCGGCGCCGTCCACTCCCGACGTAAATACTGTCGCTGCAGCTGCGATCACCGCCATCTCCCTGTACCTGGTGGGCCTCCTGGGACATCGGTTGCTCGGATTGCCTGCACCCGTGGCGATGCTCTTCATTGCCGTCTTCATCAAGGTCTGTCGGCTTGTTTCTCCGAATCTTGAAGGCGGCGCGCGGGTTGTCTACCAATTCTTCTCGACCGCGGTCACTTACCCGTTGCTGTTTGCAATCGGAACTGCAATGACACCGTGGGACAAGCTCGTCGCTGCCATTAATGTCGCAAACGTCGTAACCATCGCGAGTACTGTAGCGGCCCTGATGGGCACCGGCTACCTTGTCGGCAAATGGTTGAAAATGTATCCGATCGACACCGCAATCGTGAATGCCTGTCACAGCGGCCAGGGTGGTACCGGAGACGTCGCCATACTCACGGCCTGCAACCGTATGAACCTGATGCCATTCGCGCAGATTGCGACACGGATTGGAGGAGCAATCACAGTTACGGTGACCCTTCTCCTTCTGGCACATGCGTTCTAACGTGTGTCCGAAGCAGACGGGAAAATAGTCGTGACGAGCAACATGCGTGAGCTCCTCCGCACACGTCAACCCGGCTACGCAGCACCGGACCGACACAAGCGGCGCCCCCAGCGGCTACAAGCGTACGTCCGTCCACGTGCTGCGCTTTCAAGCTGGTCCCAACACGATTTGGATCTTGAATCCGAAACGGAGAAACCGGCGACCGGCAACTTTTCTGTTTCCGGTGTCGGCTGGAGGTTGTACCGGTATTGCTTTAGATCGAAGCAACACCGACGGTCATGCCGCCACAAACATACAAGGTCTGTCCCGTAACAAAGCCACTGGACGGTTCTAGAAAGAAAGCGATTGCTCGTGCAACGTCCTCCGGCACCCCCAGCCGCTTGACCGGAACGCTCGCAATAATGGCCCGTGTCCGCGGGGATTCCGGAGGATTAGCTGCATCGAATAGCTCCGTCCGAATCGGGCCAGGACCAACTGCGTTAGCCGTAATTCCCCAGGTACCGAGTTCGAGTGCCCATACGCGCGTCATCCCCAACAGAGCCGCCTTACTCGCTGCATATGCCGTGCGCAATTCCTTTCCTAACGCAGCTCGAGACGAGACATTCACGATACGACCGAACGCAGCCTCCTTCATTCCCGGAAGAAGTGCCTGCATACACTGATGCGCGCACCGGACATTCAGATCCAAGACCTTTCCGAGATCCTCCAGCGTCTGGGTACTTGCGTCGGCCGGCGCTACCATTCCGACGTTATTCACTAGCCTCGTTATTGGCCCCCCTGCCAAGGCGTCCGCAAGGGCATTGGCACAATCCGCTGGATCCGAAAGATCCGCAATTATTCCATCTCCTACTTTGTCGATTACAACCACGTCATAACCGTCTTCCCTGCACCGGCTGGCCACGGCGGCACCAATACCACTCGCTCCCCCAGTTACAAGAACCCGCTCTTTCATCATAGCCCCTATGTACGTCGCACCTGTCGGAAATCAAAAAACTGACTGACTCAACGCTTCGTCGCGTACTTGAAGGTCCCGAGAGACTTCGCCACCAACAACCCACTGCCGTCGACAATCTCGCCTTCACAGTAAGCCATCTTCGCTGACCTATGTAACAAGCGGCCGCGCGCGTAGAGCTGTCCTCGACCGGCCTGGATGAAGCTAATCTTCAATTCGATTGTCAGAACACCTGTATCCGAGTCTGCCACACTGCGTGCGGCCAACGCGAGTGAGATGTCAGAAAGCGTCATACTGATGCCACCATGGGCAATACCCCATGCGTTCATATGCGCCGATCTCAGCGGCAACACCACTTCGCATGTCCCGGCCGAACACGTGACGCGTTCAATTCCGAGTGAGTCAACGAAGGGACTATCGAAACACGGGGCCTCGCTCACAGCCACGGAGGAATCCCCCTCGAGTCCGCTTGATGCTCCGTTTCTTGAAGGCATCGCCATCCCTCAGTAAACCTCGAAAAGAGCAGCAGCTCCCATACCACCAGCGACACACATCGTCACAACGGCATAGCGGATTCCTCGCCGTCTTCCCTCGATCAACACGTGTCCCACCATTCGGGTGCCGGTCATGCCAAACGGATGTCCAATCGAAATCGCACCGCCGTTGACATTTAGTCTCTCAGAATGTACTCCGAGCCGACGCTGGCAATAAATCGCTTGTGACGCAAAAGCCTCATTGATTTCCCAAAGCCCAATGTCGTCCACGGTCAATCCATGCCGGGCCAAGAGTCGCGGTACGGCTAACACCGGACCAATACCCATTTCGTCTGGCTCGCATCCAGCGAGTGCGAGCCCACGGAAGGCGCCAAGTGGCGACAGTCCATAACGTTCCGCTTCGCGTGCCTCCATCAAGACGCAGGCAGCAGCACCGTCAGAGAGCTGTGAAGCGTTTCCTGCTGTCACGAAACGATCAGGCCCGTTAACCGGCTCCAGCTTCATTAGTGCCTCTGCCGTGGTTCCCGGCCGGTTGCATGTATCCCTTCTAACCGTTACGGCACGCCTTTCGAATGTTCCGGAGTTCTTGTCAGCAACAGACATGATGGTCGAGACGGGCACAATTTCTTCGTCGAACCGACCCGTTGCCTGCGCAAGCTCAGTGCGGCTCTGGCTCCGGGCAGAAAATTCGTCCTGGTCCACGCGGCTAATTTCATAGCGCTTGGCGACAATGTCAGCTGTCTCGATCATCGACATATAGAGATCGGGCTTTCGCTCCATGATCCACGGATCGACACCAGACGCACTATCTTCCCGCGTACGAATCGACGAGATACTTTCGACGCCGCCAGCGATCATTGCCGGCGCGCCATCAACGACGATTCGCCCGGCAGCGAATGCTATTGCCTGCAGACCGGAGGCGCAAAACCGGTTGACGGTGGTCCCCGCGATTGAGATCGGGAGCTCGGAGCGAACCACAGTCTGGCGAGCAATGTTCCGTCCGGTCGCGCCTTCGGGATAGCCGCAGCCCAAGATCACATCCTCGATCAAGCCCGGATCAATGTTAGCGCGCTCGACGGCCGCGCGTACGGCATAAGACGCCAGTGTGGGTCCCGGTGTCGCGTTGTACTCGCCCCGATGAGCCTTCGTTATCGGGGTACGGGCGGTCGAGACAATTACAGCTTCTCGCATGATGTATCGGATATGAAGTGAAGATTAGTCGGGCAACGAACCGCATCCATCGCGTCGCCACCAATGATTCAAAGATTACTTGCCGGTGACGGCAAATCTAGAAAGAGAGTCATTCGAATGCTCCCCCGGCTTCGTATAGCGCCCCAGGCCAAGAAGGAAAACGCAAGACGCTAAAAGAAGGTACGGAGCCATCTGCATTGGCAGATCGTATGACTTGTTGACGTCGAAATAATAGCCCGTTGCCATCGGCCCGATCACTGCCCCTAGTGAGTAACCCGAAAAGACGATTCCGTAAAACAAACCGAATTTTTCCATTCCGATGTAAGCACGTGTGAGATACGAGAGCAAATCACCCTCAGCACCGATCGCGAGTCCAACGAGGATCGAAGCGGCCATCGCACCATAGTAGCTATCGATCTGGCGAAGCAAAACGAAGCCGATGGCTCCCGACGCAAAGTATACGCACGCAACAAACGGGGCATGAATTCGATCGACCAGTAGACCGGATGTGAGACGACCAATCAGAATACCGAACCCGACAAACGATGCGCAGCGCGCCGCATCGATAGCGGATATCCCTCGATCCATCAGCAGTGCAGGAAGGTGTGGAACCAGTGACAGTACGGCGGTAGAAGCACATAGAGCACCCGCAAAGATCATGAGTACCTTCACGCGTCGCCCTCGCGTGGATCCGACCCCGGCATCGACGGCGCCGGAGGTCCCGCGAACATGAACCACGCGCCGAGAACCACGCTTCTCGCGCATCAGAAGGAATGCAACGAATGCCCCTGCACAAGAGACAATTGCTAGTACCTGGTAGGCCTCGCGCCACCCGACGTGTGCGATCAACCGTGCCGATAGTGCCGGCATCGCGACCGTTCCGATTCCGAAGCCGACCATCGCAATGCCAATTGCCAAACCCAGGCGGCGGTCGAACCATTGTGGAAGGATAGCGAGGTAGCCGAGCACGGAAGTAGCCGCACCCGACATACCGACAATCAGAGACAGTGCCACCCAGCTCACCGTATTGCCTTTCTGGGATGCCATGCAGGCCATCGCAATCGCAAATACAATCGCAGAGACAAAAACGACTCTTTTAACTCCGAAGCGGTCCATCAGGACGCCGATGAGGGGACTGACAAACGCCAAACCAAGCATCGAGGCTGAATACGACTGGGCCGCCTGCGCCCGCCCCCAATGAAACTCCTTGACAATCGCCGGGCTGAAAACGCCGCTGGTTGCGATGAAAATGGCCGCAAATCCGAACGCCATTCCCAATGCCGCACCAAGTACGTTTCGAATGTAAATGCCCTTCGACGTTCCGTCATCAGTTGCGATTTCCATGCCATGTCTCCTTGTGACTTGTTATCGATGTTTTCCGTCAGTGCCCCAACCCGCCAAGATCACCGAGGTAAGCACCGGCACCCCTGACCGTAACCGGAAGCTCTAGCAACCGCAGCATCTGCCGGGCCGTGCAGACTGCCGTAGAGGTGACCGGAATGCCCAACATCTCTTGTGCTATCTGAATTGCCGGCAGCGACGGCATCTGAACACAGGCCGAAAGCACTACGGTATCGGCGCCACGGACATCCAATCGTTTAACGTCTTCGATCAGACGCATCGGATCACGTGCGCCAACCTCAAGGTTGTCTTCGATAGAAAAATTGATAGCATCGTTGACTTCGATGCCTTCTGCCTCGATATAGCTGACGACCCGCTTCGTCAAGGCATCGGAATACGGAGCCATAAGCGAGATGCGACGAGCGCCAAAGCTCTTCAACTCATCCACAAGTGCGCCTGCGGACGTCATCACCCCTGGGGATGTCTGATGACTATCGAGCGCGTCCAACAGCGATTGCGTAGCCGCGCGGTGATACCCCTCACCCATACACATGATTGCGACAAGGCACGCGGTACTCAGCACGTCTACCCGCGCATCCGCGAGTTCGATAGCGCAGCGCCCCATATCGCGGTTCATGCGCTCAAGTTCCTCGGGAACAACGCGATGCATACGAACCCGGCTCGAGTGAAAAGTGAACTGATGCTCCGGGTACGCCTGCATATATGCCCCGAACAATGCAGGGATCTCCTTCTCCATCGTGATATTCGAGCTGGGCACGATTTGCCCAATGCGATAATTCATGTCGACTCCGTTTGTTGTAGCGTCTTACGCGCAAAGCCTTCAAGGATCCTTCTCAACGCATCGGGAATTTCAGTCCCGATGCGCGCGTCGGTGCGCACGCATATGGGTGAGAATTTCGAAAGAAAGACGGGTTGCCGATCGAGCGACTTTCCTTCGAGCAGGATGTCGAACGATCGGCTTCGAATATCGCCTATGCTGCATTCGATATCGACGCTGTCGTTGGGCCAAAGCGTTCCGCAAAAGTCGAATGTCATGCCGCGACACGGCAGCCCGACATCGAAGATTTCGCCAAGCGGCCGATGTCCACCGCCACTCGACTCTGAGACAAAATCCTTGAATAGCGCCACCGCACTAAGGACGTACTCGCTGAGCCGACCGGTATATACGACACCAGCAGGATCGCAGTCTGCCCAGCGAACCGTACGCCGGACGGTAAAGGGCTCCTCATGAAGCACGTACTCGTAACTATGGATCATGAGAGCCCCTCGATGCTGGGAATCGCCCCGGCCACTTCCAATTCCCGGACCAACGCGGGATACTGCTCGCGCAATCGCCCTGCATCGACACGTCCCGTTCTCGTCATGAACTGGTACACGAACTGATGCGGGCTGAGATCGTTCATCCACTCTCGGATGTTTTCGTACCACATATAGGAAGCTTCCGATGCCTTGATCAAGCGGTCCTTGGATTCCCTACGCCGCGCGACATAACCGGCGAGCGCAGCAACGACATCACTGTCGTTTGCGACAATCGCCTGTGCCAAGGCGATCGAATCCTCCATCGCGATACGTGTCCCCGACCCGATCGAGAAATGGGCACTCGCGAGAGCATCGCCGACAAGCACACGGTTTCCACTGAACCAGTTTGCGTTGCGGATGACCGGAAACTGCCGCCAAATGGAATTGTTTGAAATCAATCGGTAACCGTCGAGCTCGGTCGCGAAAACTTCTTCGAAAAGCGCCTCTCTCTGTTCAAGAGTCATCTCTTCCAGGCCAAGTTTGATCCACGTCTCGTGGTCACACTCCGCCACAAACGTACTCATGCTCTCCGAATACGGATAGTAGTGAGCAACGAAGCATCCGCCACAAAACTCCCGAAATACGAGGGAAGGATTTTCGAACGCCTTTCCGACGCCGAACCATGCAAAATGGTTTGTCAGTTCTTGCTTAGTAGTGCCAAATCCGATCTCGTCGCTCGATCGCACTTTTGAATTGACACCATCGGCACCGACAATGATGTCGCCGTCGAGACCATCGATGTCGTTGATTCGCGACGCATAGGTCACCGGAATGTTAAGACGTGTCGCGTGCTCCTGAAGGATCTGCAGGAGCTTCAGTCTTGGGATAGCGCCACCGCCTTGCCCAGGCCGCTTCACGGTTACTGGACTTTCTTGGGTGATGATGGTTTGCTGCGAGGTGAACTTCATGGCCGATATCAAATCGGTGCAAAGCTCAGGCGCCGCTTGATGCAGTCGCGTGAGCCCCGTGTCTGCGAGCACGACACCGAAACCAAAAGTTGCGTCAGCTTCATTCTGCTCGATCACTTCCGTCTGGATATGCGGGGCGTGGCGCGCGAGGAGGATGGCAAGAAACAGACCGGAGGGACCGCCTCCGACGATATTGACCTTCATGCTTGCCTCACGGGCGCGATTACCAGCTTTTCCATATCGAACTGCTCGATGGTCCCAACCAGTCCTCCCGTTAACGCGCCGTACCAGACAGCCGGCTTGAACCCCAACTCCTTTCGCTCAAAGGTAAGGCCCGGCGCCCCGTCGATTCTCACGTAACCATCGCTTACTCGCACGGCTTCGTAACCGCCCCGTTCTTCAGCCGCGTCGACGAGAGCACGAAACTCCGGCACATCGAGGACGAACACGGACGCAACCGACAAACTCCCGGAATCACTGAATCCGGCCCCTTTTCGTTTCCAGACTGGTTCGATGCCCGCAAAGGGACTGCCGGCGTAGCTTGCACGTTCGAGTTCGATGGCCGCTTCGATTGTGCGAGTCGCATCACCCTTATCCTTGTCGTCGAACGGACGCGTCTGGTACGTGATCTCGATGGGATAACCGTTGGGATCATTGAAATAGATTGATTCAATTACTTCGTGGCGAACCTGGTATCGCAACGGAATCCCAACTTCCTCGACGCGAGTTCGCCATTGAGCCAGTTCCGTCTCGTCACGGACAAGCCACGCGGTATGAGTTGCTCGGTCCTGGTAATGATCGGTGGGAATAAGTTTCTCCGGACGTTCGGTACCGATGTAGTAGAAAAACGCGATCGTGCTGCCATTTCCGCTGTCGAAGAAAAAATGAAGGAAGTCCGCGTGGTCGGCCGGCCCCCAGCCTCGCGCGGAAATTGCATGGACTAGCGGCAGACCGAGAAGGTCACGATAGAAACGGACCGTCTCTTCAAGCTTCCATGTCGGACGCGCGGTGTGATGAACACCACGCAACACCGGATTCGCGACGAGTACCTCACGTTCTGAACGGTTCATGATTTAGCCTTGGGTAGCAGTTGTTGATGCACGCTCTTCGTTGAGGCGCTCGGTAATGCACTTTCGGAGCAGAGCCTTGCTCAGCTTCCCGGATGCGGTGACGGGAAATTCGTGGATGATTTCCACGCGCTCCGGCCATTTGAATTTGGCTAGACCCGCGGCATCGAGGTATTCGGTCAACTCGGATAGCGTGATGGGCTCAACTCCGGGCTTAGGTACGATGAACGCGCACACCTTTTCGCCATAAACCGGATCTGGCATTCCGACAACTGCGGAGGCATGCACACGCGGGCACGCATTGATGAGATTCTCGAGTTCCTCGGCGTTGATTTTCTCGCCGCCTCTGTCGACGACGTCTTTCGTCCGTCCGCGGAAGAAGAAATAGCGCTTGCCGTCGATCACTTCGGCCATCATCAAATCACCTGATCGGTAATAGCCGTCAGTGGTAAAGCGATGAACGTCTTCCCTTTCAGACTTGAAATATCCGCGGATCGTATATGGTCCGCGGAACAACGCTTCCCCAACCTCTCCGTCATCAACGTCAATTTCTGTTCCCGGCTCAACAATCCGGACCTCGTCATATTCCGACACCGGTCGACCGACCGACTCGTCGAGGATGCGCTGCGGGTCACTAGGATGAGCGAACATGATCACTCCTTCGGTCATCCCAAAGATGTGGTAGCAGGGGGAGCCGAGCGCATCTCGCAAACGCGCTGCATTCTTTGGGCCGATTAGCTTGCGACGCTGCTTCTCCTCTACAGATGCCCTCCGCATTTGGTCCGCGACCCGAGAAAAGATCGGACCGGCAAGGCCAAACCAGGTAGGGCTGTAGCGCTCGATTACGTCGCAGAGCGTTTCCTGCCTGATGTCTGGACATACCGTCACGGCCGCACCGTTCAACATCATTGGCCCAAAGAAACAGACCATGTTCATGTTGTGCATGAACGGCGTGGGCATGAAAAGGACATCGTCACGGTGGTAGCCGTTTCGGCTTGCGACCGCCCGCATATTCAGCAAGTACTCGTTCTGAAAACGCGGAATTATCTTCGGGACACCAGTAGTGCCTCCCGACAACTGATACACCGCGACTTGAAACGGATCGTCCTCGACATCAGCCAGCACGGACCGTGCGTCGTTCGTGCCGATGCTGTCAATCAGCGACCACAACGTGTTCGCACTGCCACGTGGGGTCCCACGGGCCTGAATGAGGATTTTCAGAGAAGGGACGTAATCGCACATTTCCTCGCCGAAAGCGACGTCGTCGAATCTTGCATCGTCACCTTGTACGACGTGTACGACTGCTTCGCAGAGATTGCCGAGATAGGAAATCTCGTGCTTACGAAACGCCTGAAGCGCACAAAGAGGGATTAGCGTTGCCTTGAGGCAACCGACAAACGCGATGAGGAGTTCGTTGCAGTTTCCGCACTGCAAGATGACAGGATCAAGCGGCCGGGCGCCTTCGCGCAACAGCGCCGCGCCAAACCGGTCGGTAAGTTCATCAAACTCCTCGTAGGTGAACTCGCCCTCTGGGCCGACCAGAATTTTTCGCCCGGCATGCTCGCGAAAGGACTCACAAAGCGCGGCACGCAGCGATTGCTTTTGAAGGACGCCGGCATCGACGTAGCGGGCCAATCGTTCGATGTCGGGATAACGGACGCCCGGCAAGGCTCGCTTGGGCCTGAACTCTCTTTCGTTCAACTGTGTCTCCATCTTGTAACTGTGGTGATGCAATGCTCAAACGGTGAAGCGTGCACCCAGCCACTCAGCGATATGCTCACCCGCGACCCGTCGGCCGGAAGGCTCGTCCTTGCTCAAAGCCATGCCATGGTGGTTTCCACGAACCTTGATTCGCGTCTTATTTTTCGACGCTATGTCGTTGTAGATGCATTCGAAATCCTCTGGGAAAGCACACTGATCACCCGAGTACTCCAGCAAAAGCGTCGGCACATCGATCGCCGACGCACACTTCGCGAATGATGCGTTACTCGTCAGGCCGGACCATGTGGACAACCACGATTCCGGAGTGACTACACGTCCAAATGCGACGCTGCCCCAGTTCGATGTGAATGGATCGTTGCCCCACAGAGAGCCTGCCTTTCTGTCCGATGGGTCTATCGACGTATCCCAGGCACGAAGATCAGCGTCGGTGCGCCATACCTGGAATATCGGGGCATAACCCGCAACTCGGTGATCGATAGCGGTCCCGCCCCCTTCCTTGACACGCTTGCGCGCATCTTGCTTCCGCGCGAGCAAAGCCCGCGCATGCACGTCCAGGCGCTGCACTCTCGCAAGTTGCGCCGTCCTGTATCGCGTCGAAAATTCGCGAGAATAGCGCGCTGTTCTGGTTGCCGCGTCATAGCCGTTATCTGCACTGAACGGATCAAGTGCCGGATCGACGGACATAGGATCGTTTTCGTCGATCACACTCGGATCGACGCTATTCAGGAGAATCACCCCCTGTCCAGGATGCGGAGAAACCAGAATCATCCCGTCCGCTGTCGGCATCACGACGCCACCAAGGCCAGTCACCCGCCCCCCTGGAGTGCGCTTGATGCGCTGTTCGGGAGCCAGACGCGACTGCTGATGATAGAACGCGTAGAGGGCACCGCCACCAGAATTTCCAAGCAGAACGATGTTTTCGAATTCCAGCGAGCGCAAGTGGGTCATGCCAGCTGCAACGTCCAACAGCGCAATTTCGTGCTCCAGCCGCAAATCGTTGCCGATTGATCGGGGGCCCTGTACCCAGCAGGCGCACCCCGCATCGAGCACGGACGGAACGAGATAGTGCGTCACGGACATTTCTCTCGGATGCATGATCGAGACAACGGTCCGCTCCTCGCCTGTCCGCGTAAAAAGGAATCCCAGCGTCTTCTGACCGTCTGCAGTCTGCAGTGCATACGGGACCACTTTATATGGGCGCGTCATAAGGGCCGGGTCCCAGTTAGCACCCCGCAGCCCTGCGGTCACGATCGCCTTTTCAATATCAGCCACTTCGTCTCCTGATCGGTTCAAGCACTTGATCAAAGAGTAGAAATATATTGAGATGGTGTCAATTATATTTTGGAGGTAGACTGTCGGTAATTTCCCGCAACAACTTTCGGTCCCCACACGAACCATCGCGCTGACCATGACGGATGCACCCCGAAACAAAACCGAATCCGCCGGCGAAACCGTCCCGCGACGGCGAGGCCGGCCGCCTAAGACGGCATCAGCGATCGGTACCGAGCCACTGCTGTCCCGGAAAGTGATCATCGAGCGCGCCAGCGAGATGGCTCGGTCGATGCCTCTTGACCAGGTTTCGATGGTGCAGCTCTCAAAGGAATTTGGCGTCGCGCCGGGCCTGATCCACTATTACCTTGGCAGCCGCGACGACCTGATCTCCGGGGTACTAAACGGTTACTATCGTCAACGGCTTGAAGCGTTGCCGGCGTTAACCGGAGACTGGCGCCCGGACGTCGAGAAAATCGCCCGGATCTCGTATGCATTCGCGCGTGAAATGCCGGGTGTCAGCCTCTATATCGCATCGCACAATCGTTTCAGGCTTTTCCAGGCTGTCGGACCAGGCGAGACGGACTACGGCCTGGCGCTGTTCAATCACACGACCTCGGCATTTCTGCAGGGTGGTTTCACTGCGGAAAAGACCGCGCTCGCGTACCATTTGCTTGCTCAATACCTCTTGTCTTCAAGCGTGGCAGCTGCGGGGCGACAGAGCCCCGCCGAGCACTCGGACTACATACGCGACAAGTTTGAAGCCGCCTCGGACGATCGATATCCAGCAGCCAAGCTGGTTGGGTCGGCTTTCTCGAAGCTCAGCGCCGACTGCGCGTTTGATGAGGGCCTGCGGCTGCTGCTGGATGGATTCGAACAGTGGCCCCGATCACATGGAGAAGCGCTGGAGTCTTCCCTTCCGCGCACGTCACGGCGAAAGCGCGTGGCAAATAACAACTGATCGCCCCATCGATTCCAGCCGGTTGCTCCGCACCGATTCGAGGCTTGTTGCTATTTGGAAGTGTGGCGCCGTACGATTGCCATCTCTATAGAGCGGCGCCACACGTTACCTCAGCTTGGCGGCGACATCAAAACTTGTGCCGGATGCCGAGCCGAACGCCGATCTGTTTATCCGTCGCCGACGGACTGAAGCCAGCAATTGATGCGACGGCGGGTTGTCCGAGCGAATCATGACCCATCGCACGTTGAAGTACCGCCAATGCATACAAATCCGTGCGTTTCGAAAGGCTGTAATCTACGCCAAGATCCAGCTGCAAGTATTTTGCCCCCTGGTCGCCCTTCACCGCGTTCCGATGCGTGTAGTCAACGCCTGCGCCGAGTTGGAGCATCGGTGATGCACGATATCGAACGTTGAGATCGACACTCGTAAATACAGCGTCCCCGGTATAACCCAACGGATTGGGCCCCGACGACGATCCCAGCGAGCCAAATCGAACGTTCGTACCAACCAGAGAAAGCGTCGTGTCTGTGAGCGTATAAGAGGCTCCCGCCCCGAAGATCTGCAGCGTCTTGGCAGATGCATAGCCAGCATAGACAGGATTGGACTCGGGTGCTGTTGAGCTACCTCCGGAACCGATGTTGTTCGCCGCAGCGGTACCTTTATTCGGAGTGTTGCCGTAAAACGATACATTCGGATCGCGCGCGTTGAGGTACCCGAGTCCCATGACGAAACGCTCTCCGGTGTACCCGGCGCCGAGCCCCCATATCTGGTTCTGTGCCTGACTCCCTGGCACACCGCCAAAACTATAGAGGGCGCTGGCCCTGAAGCCGCCGTAGGACGCCGAGGCGAACTTCACAGAATTGTTGATGCGGTTCGTATTCGTCAGGTTGTCGAGATCGTCCGGATGAGAACCCATGTATCCAGCGAATGCACCCGACGCAGCGAACTGTTGCACATAGTCCACCAACGGATCGTACTGACGGCCCGCAGTGACCGTGCCCCAAGGGCTGGCCAGTCCTACCCAAGCCTGGCGTCCAAACTCCGCTCCGCCCTGAGCCAATGCACCGGTGTTCGCCATGAACCCGTTCTCCACATTGAAAATCGCCTTCCAGCCACCACCCAGGTCCTCGACGCCCTTGAGGCCCCAGCGGCTACCGCTGAGACCGGTAGTATGGGCGTCACTCAACGCAAACTGTGAGGCACCGTGCGGCTTCCCGTCGATCTTTGAGGTCTGCGCGTTATTCGCGTAGGTCACGCCGACGTCGACGATTCCATAGAGCGTAACGGTACTCTGGGCGTACGCAGGCACAGCAAGAATCGCAGCGGCCGAGCATACCGCGGAACATGTCCATTTCATTGGGGCGTCTCCATTAGGTAGTTGTACTGATAAATTATTCATGCGGACCCAGCGCACACCACCGCTACGTCCGACAAAATTGATACACCGTCAATTTATGGGGAAAATTTAGCAGATTTGTGAGGGGTGTCAATAAATGTACGGCAGCTTTCTCATCAGCGTTTACCCCGCGCCGGCGAAACAGTAACGCGAGTCCGCCCCCGGATCGACTTGCGAAGACAATGAATTCGTTACGAGGCGACCATCGGACAGATCTGGCCAGATCGCTCTCGTTATGTGCTCAGAACGGCGGTGATCGCATCGCGGCAGTACCGGTAACGTTTGCGGCCGGCCTCACAGACCCGACTGGCGGTCCGCGCAGATCGCAGTCGCGCTCGCCCCCTGCTCTTGTCGATGGCAAGCAGCGCGTAAAGCAACAGGCGTGTGCGGTCGGACAAGACGCATGCTCGCCGGTGTTCCGGGGCTACTACTTTGAGTCCTTGCCCACCCGCATTTCGTCGCTTGTTCCGCCACAATCCTGTCCAAGGTGTCTCTTCCGCCAACGCGATGGGCTAACGCCAAGTTGTTCCCGAAATGCGGTGGCAAAATTGGCCGCGCTCGAGAAGCCAATCTCGTCGGCTACATCCGAGATACTCATCGATGTCGTCGAAAGAAGGTGCATAGCGGTGCGCAATCGCGTCTCGCGCAAATACTCGAATACCGTCTGCCCCAAGCAATCGCGAAAAATCCGGGACAAGCGCTTTTCGTGGGTGCCGACGAGGTGTGCCAGTTCGTCAAGAGCTGGTGACTTACGCAAATCATGCAGTAGGATTCCGATTGCAGCGCGTACCAAATTGGAGTCCGGATTATCCGGTAGTTCGGGCACGTTTCGAGGCTGCCGATCGCGACTGGAGCGCTTAATATGATTTCGAATTCGAACGATGACCTCTGCCGGCTCGAACGGCTTTACGATGTAGTCGATTGCTCCCGTTTCAAGCCCGGCAAGACGGTCCTCGAGCGCACCCGCGGCGGTCAGAATTACAACTGGAATAGTCTGCGTCGACGGCGTCGAGGCCAACAATCGGCAGACGGCGAAGCCGTCCATCCGGGGCATGCGGACATCCATCAGTATCAGGTCCGGCGAAACTGCCTGCGCACGGTGATAGGCCTGTGAACCATCAAAGGCGACACTGATCCGGCAACTGGTAACTCGCAAGAGTTCGATCAGGAGCCGCAAGTCGCTCGGACGATCGTCGACGATAAGGACGTGTGCTCCGCTGAGGTCCATCACCGAGCGAAGTGAGATTGACCATTGTGATGACATGGTTTGCCAACGGGCGTGGAAAAACAGTTATAGCGGTCGCCGGCGCCCTGAAACGGGACGTGCTATCGGCTTCCGTCAGGCCCGCCTAATCGCCTCACCGACCTCCAACTAGAAACGGCCGGTGCAGCGAAAGGCGGCCGGCATCATTCGGTCCTACTCGTCAGATCCACGCCTGACCCAGCCGCAGTTATCGAAAAACGAAACGGGAAGCGTCCGAGAATCGATTTCGTCTGTCCAGCGTTCGATTCTTCAAATAGAGAGAGACATAGCGAGCCATCTTCGCTAATACTCAGCTCTACGGGATTGATCCCATTTGCGGCTAGCGCATCCCGGACGGCGTCGAGAGTCTCGCGTCGCTTCAACTCCGGCTTGAAAGTCTTACCTACAGCCGTTAGCGGTATTGCATCGACGATATGGATGCGTTTGGGCAACGCTGCCCGTTCGCCGATGGATTCCCGCATGAAAGCAACCAGTTCGTCCTCGGTTGCGCGCATACCCGCCTTCAATTGCACGTAGGCGACCGGCAATTCCCCCGCGTGAGTGTCTGGCCTCCCGACCGCCGCCGCGATCTGCACGGCGGGGTGGCGATGCAGCGGCTCCTCGATCGTGGCTGGATCGATGTTGTGGCCGCCGCGAATGATTAGTTCCTTTCGCCGTCCAGTCATCCAGAAATAGCCTTCTGCATCGCGCCGCGCCAGATCGCCTGTATTGAGCCAGCGCGCACCGTCGCCGAGGTCGAGCCATAGGCCTTCGTTTTGTGCGGGTTGCGTATAACCGGCAAATACGTTCGGCCCCGAGATCAACAGCAGCCCGGTCTCGCCTTCCGCGCAGTCCCGTACGTAAGCGCCGCGGTCATCCACGATCACGGCTTTCATCGCTTGGCCCGGAATCCGCAGGCCGATCGACCCGAGCCGGCGTTCTCCGGCCGGCGGGTTGACGCTGCTGACGCACGCGCCCTCGGTCAGCCCGTAGCCTTCAAGGACGCGCACACCAGTACGCGCCTGGAACGTGCGAAACACCTCGACAGGCATCGGCGCCGCGCCGCATAACCCGTACTCCAGCGAACGAATGTTGCGGCCCTCGACCGGCACGTCGAGCAGCGTCGAATACAGCGTCGGCACGGCGCTGAAGAAGTTGATCCGGTGATGCTCGACGATTTCCCAGAAGCGGGAGATCACACCATCGCCGCGATAACCTTGCGGCGTGCCGAGCACGACATGAGCGCCACGCGAGAAAGGGACGAGCCCCGTGACCATCGCCGCGTTCACGTGAAACAGCGGTAGACCGCAAAACAGCGTCTTGCCGGGGCCGATACCGGTACCCAGGACCTGCCCCATGCTCCATGCATTGGCAACTTCGTTGCCGTGTCGCCGCATCGCGATCTTCGGCAAACCCGTCGTCCCGCCGGTGCAGAAGAACGATGACAAGTCGTTCGCATCAAATTCGCGACGGCTCCCCAGCGACGCGCCCGATTCTCGAGCAATCGACGTCGCGAAATCGTGAATCTCGATGTGTGCTGGCACGGCACCGCGCACATCGTTGCGCCCGTGAAGTCGCCGACATTCGCGGCGCTGCATGACTCGTGCGGCAAGACCGCGCCAGCCTCGCACCTGCCCCGCGAGATCGACGAGCAACAGATGCCGCAACGACGGCACCTGCTCCAGCACTGGCTGGATCTTCGGCCAAAGGTCCGTGCCCGGGAACGGCGCCAGCGTAACCAGTACCCGGGCGCCGGCGGCGTTCAGCAGCGATGCGATCGCGGCCCCTTCCAGCAATGGGTTGATCGCACAGACGATGCCTGCGGCCTCGCCGCCCCAGATCACGAAATGCGTTTCCGGCAGATTCGGCAGCACGTAGGCCACGACCGACTGGCGGTCGATGTCGAGACGCGCGAACAGGTTCGCGGTTCGCGTGATGTCGCGCAGCAGTTCCGCATAGGTCCAGCGCAACGGTTTGCGATGGTCGGCCGTACGCAGAAAGAACGACAACGCCGGCGCAGACGGATCGATCGCCGCCCCCTGACGGATCATCTCGTAGGTGCTGGCAGGCAGATCGGCCGGTGGCCCCTGCGTTTCGATCGCAATGACGTCGGCTTCGGTAGCGATCGGGTTCATGCGACCTCGTCGACGACACGGTTGCGTTGTACACCGAGGTCGATCGAACCGTCGTGGCTCGCAATCCGTGCTTCCACCAGATCACCCGGCTTGAGGTACTGGCGCCTGCCGGCCTGCACCTTCGTGAACATTCGCCATTTCATCGGCTCGGGCAGCAGTGCCGCGACCCGCTGCTTTGCCGGCGACGGGATGCTGAGTGCGCACCCCGACGGCGTTCCGGTCGCGAGCAGATCGCCGGCGTGCAAATCGTGAAGGCCGGACAGTTCAGCAAGCGTCTCGGCCGGACCATAGACGAGATTTGCGGTCGAATCGTTCTGGCGCACCTCTCCATTGACGCTCAGAGTCAGCTCCAGGTTGCGCAATTGCGCCATATCGCGCGCGTCGAGCAGGCACAGATACGGACCGACCGGGCCGAAGGTCCGATAACTTTTGCCTTTGTAGAACTGCATCTGCGGAATCTGGACGTCGCGTGCCGAATAGTCGTTGACGATAACGGCGCCGGCGACGTACTCGTGCAGATTGCTGGCGGCAATCTTTTCGCGTGACGTGATGTCGCGCCTGAGGACGAGCCCCAGCTCGATCTCGTAGTCGAGAAAACGCACGTGCACGGGCCGCACCACGTCCGCGTTCGCCGGCACGATACAGCCGGGCGCTTTCGTGAAGATCATATTGAACGCCTTCACGTCCGGATCCATCCCGGACTCGATCATGTGTTGCCGGTAGTTCGCACCCTGGCAGACGAACTGCTGGTTGCGCGTGACGGGCGACAGCCACTCGACGTCAGCCTCGGCGATCGTTTCACCACTCAGGCGAGCCAGATCGTCGATGCGGCATGCGCGCACGAACGCGGCCGTCGTCTCGAACGCGCCTGGTATTGGAGTGATCCAGCCACTTCTCACCACGCCCCAACGTGCACGACCTTCGTGCAGGTAATGTAAAACATGCAGTGCCATGAAAACGCCTCGCTCAATATGTCTGAAATCGAATGTCACGCGAAGAGCTTTGCGAGAGTGCGCAATTTCGCGAATGTCAAATCGGGGCTTCGGCGCAGATTGCGCACGAGCGCCGCGATGCTTGACGGCGTCAGCTTCGGCTTCGTGAAGCTGCGTGGCATAGCAGGCCCCCACTGCGCCATTGCCTCCCGGCTGACTGCATGGATACCCATCGGCATGTCGGCCGTAAACAGGTCGCCGTCACAATAGTGTTCGTGCTTGTCGCCCCAGGGGTCCTGCCAGTAATCGAATATCTGGCTGCCAAGAATGTGCCGGCCGATTCCCCATGCATGTTCCCAGCCGCTCTCCCGCAGCACGCGTTGACCACCGCCGATCGCGTCTGCGTCCACCAACTCGAACGCACTGTGGCTGTACAACGGCGCGAACCCCTGAGCGAGCGCAAGCGTATGGTGATCGGCAGGTCGTGCGCCGAGGTCGAGACGCATGAAGGTGACAGCCGGCGACCCGTCCGGCAGCACCTGCACGTCGCTCGGAATGAAGCCGAAGTGGTGCGTATACCACGCACATGTGGCCTGGAAATCCGCTAGCTCGAGCACCACGTGCCCAAGGCGAATTACTTCGGATGGGCCAGCGGGAGGGCGCTGCGTCTCATTGATCCGCACGGCGGCATCCACGGAATTCACCGCAAGCGGCGGGCGGTGCGACAAAGCGCCCGCGAGCGCCCGTCCGGCGACCGCGTCGACACGAAACCCCGACGGATCGGCGAGCTGCACGCGATAGCCACCACCCGGCCACAATGCCCGCTCGATACCAGACGCACCCGGCACGCATGCCAGCCTTTCGAGCGCCGACAATCCGTCGACTTCGAGACCGAAGCCGACGAAGCGAGGCTTCTCGGCCCATCGCACCGCATAGCAGAACGGTGTCGCCGCGGTGCCCCTGAGAAAGATCCACTCGCTGTCCCGCGATACGGTGCGCAGCCCGAAGTCGTTCAGAAATTTCTCGGCCCGGTCGAGATCGGGACGTTCAAACAACAGGTAGGCCAGTGCCGACGCCTTGGTCGTCGGATTCGAATGGCGAGCCGGTTGTGCGGTCGTGAGCTTCATGCGTAACCCTCAGGCGGACGGACGGGTGGACGGAATGGACGAGGCCGATACACCGGTCGGTGCGCCGATCAGCGACAGCGCCTCGCGTACGATGCGGTTCGCGTCGGACGCGGGACCGTCGTGCAGGATCGTCTTGTCGGGTCGCACCACCGTCGCCCAGCCAAATGGCACCGCGCGCGGCATGAAGACCCCTTCGAGATCTTCCCAACAACACCGTTCAGCGCGATGCAAGCGCTGCCCTCGATGCGCGATCTGGACGACCGCGCCGCCCGCGGCCTTCAACGCCGTAAGCACCGCCGGATCAAGCATGGCACCCACGTCGGCGCCGAACCCGATCAGCACGACACGCGCGCCGAACGCATCGTCGCTCAGCCTAAGGTCGCCATCGCGACCCCGCACCCAGCCCTGGGGAAGCACCGCGCCCCGCGCGAGTCGCGTTTTCGAACGACCGGGAACGAACAGGCCGCGACGAAATGCGTTCTTCGGCTTGATGCCGAGTTCGTCGAAATGCACACGCAGTGGCGGTACGAGCCGCATCAGCCGCATCAGGCCATGCGTCGCCAACGCGACGCCCACATTGCGCGGCATCACCAGCTTGCCCATCAATTTCGCGAGGCCGATCATCGCCGTCACGTGTGGACGCCGCTCCTGATCGTACGTATCGAGAATGCGTGGCGCGGCACGTCCCTGAATCACCGATGCGAGCTTCCAGCACAGGTTCGCGGCGTCGCGCAAGCCCGCAACGAGCCCCTGCCCGACAAACGGCGGCGTGATATGCGCGGCGTCGCCGGCAAGAAACACGCGCCCCTGGCTGAATGCCTTTACCGTCCTGGCGTGGAAGCGATAGACGGCCTTGCGCTCGATCTCCATGTCGTCAAGGCCGCCCCATGGGGCGAGCAATTGGCGAATACGGGTATCGGACTCCATCTCGGCACGCTTTTCACCGGGACGCAGCATGAATTCCCAGCGCTCGCGCGCTCCGGGCGCCGTCATATGCGGCGTCGGCCGACGGTGATCGCAGATGAATTCGACGTGATCGATCGGCTTGCGCACGTGGCGCGCATCGACGATCAGCCAGTCTTCCGCGAACGTCTTGCCGTCGAACGCCTGGCCGATTAGTTGCCGTACGAGCGAGCTCGCGCCATCAACGCCGACGACGTAGCGTGCGCGCACGTGATGACGATTCGACTCCGCAGTTTCCAGCACCGCAATGACATGGTCGCGCTGCTGATCGAGCCCGGCGAGCGTCGTACCGAATGCAGTCTGCACCGTATCGCAGGCGGCGAGCCGCGCTCGCAGACAACGCTCGAGATCGGGCTGGTAGAAGGTGACCAGCTTTGGGTGGCCGTCGAGACTGCCGAGCGTGTTGACTCGCCCGAATTCGCCGAGCCAAGGCGACCTCATGCGCACGTACGGGATTGCAACGGTCTCGAAGTCGGTATCGGCGACTCCGGCGAGCTGCAGAATGCGCAGCGCCTCGTTGTCCAGCGCGATCGCGCGCGGTGCCGTGAATATCCCCGTGGCCTTGTCGATCACCAGCACGCGGACGCCATCGCGCCCCAGCAGGTTAGCGATCGTCGCGCCCACGGGCCCGCATCCCACGACCAACACATCGACGCTCGACGGTAGCGCACAAGCCCCCGCACCCGCCGTGCCGACGTCGCCACCGTCCCGCCCCATCCCGATTGCTGAACCCGCTGCCACCATCGCTCCGTCTCCGTTCGACACAGACCGCGACAGTGATTCGCCGCTTACATGACATTAAAGTCATGATTGATAATTTTGTCAATTATGATGTTTGAACGTATACTCCAAACCAGATCCAATCTGGCGGAATACCCTATGTCGAATGCTTTATCCCGGAAGACCGGCACCTCGCCTGCTGAGGTCACGGCCGACAAATCCCCCCCGGCACGCGAACCTCGCGGCGCGCGGCGCAAACGCGAAACTCGGTTGCGGCTACTTGAAGCCGCACTGCGGCTGATGGCGGAAAAAGGCATGGAGGGCGTGGCGATCAATGAAATCACCGAAGCGGCAGACGTCGGGTTCGGCTCCTTCTATAACCACTTCGAATCAAAGGAAGCGATTCACGCTGCATTGTCCGAGTGGGTGTTCGACGAATTCGCCGATACGTTGGATCGTCTCGGTGCCAACCTGACCGATCCAGCAGAAGTGATTGCTGTGTCCGTCCGGCACACGCTTCTGCGCGCGCGGCGCGAGCGGGTCTGGGGGCGTTTCCTGATCCGCGAGGGCTTGTCTGCCCGAATACTGACACGAGGTTTAGGCCCCCGACTCGAGCGTGATCTGCAAAAGGGAATCAACGCAGGCCGCTTCGGCGTGGACGATCCATTGATGGCACTCGTTTCGGTCGGCGGAACGGTGCTTGTGGCAATTGCCGCCGAACTGAATTTCGGCGCGGGCGACGAATCGGCCCCGGACATACTCGCTGCGATCGGCTACAGCAGGGATCGATTCGCGGAACGCGCTGCAGCAGCGGTGCTGCAGACGCTAGGTATTTCGCGTGACGAGGCGATTCAAATTGCGAATCTGCCGCTACCAAACGTGGCAGTGGAGTCCGCACCCGAGTAAAAAGCTCGCCAGAGCGCGGATGTTCCCTCAAACGCACGGCTTCTGTCAGAAGCGATAGCCAAGCGACACGAAAGTGATGATCGGATTGATCTTCACTTTCGTCGTGCTCGTGACGGTACCGACCGGGGAACGTGTCGTGAGCGTAGCTTTTGTGGACAGCCACACGTATGCAGCCGACACGCCGACTGACCAGTGCGAATCGATGTTGTACGTCAGCCCTGCATTGACTATCGGCGCAAACGACTTACTGAGCGAGACAGAAGTCGGCCCTTCAAGGCGCGTGCCGAGCGTCGGCGAATAGAGGAATTGGCCAGTTGCAACCTGGTTGCTCAAGTCGATGCCCTTGAACCAGACGTACGCTCCACCCGCGCCGACATAGGGCCGGAAACGTGCTGACGGTTCACCAAAATGGTATTGTGCAAGGATCGTTGGGCTCCACGCGTGTGCCGTCCCGAGCTCTCCGAGTCCCGCGAGCGTCCCGGTACCGTTGAGATGCAGCTTCGGCGGAACACCCAGTATCGTCTCTAGCGCAATATGATCCGTGATGAAATAGGTTGCCGTGAAGGCAGGCGTATCGGCATCCGACACGCTGGCGCCGCTTCCCGCGACCGTGCTCGAGTGACCGAGCGCATTGACCGTCATCGGCTGACTGGAATCCTGGGGGGCAAGGTGCAGCCAGCCGGCATTAATCATCCATTGCCCTGCCGATTGCGCATGTGCTGCGGGAATAGCCGCGATCGACAAGAGAATTGCCGCGCTCGTACGCTTCATGACGTCTCCGAATGTTGTGATAAGGGCGCTTCTGTTTTTGTGGGGCCGACAGTGCTCAGCGATTCCTGAGCCGGTCGATCAGTCGGACGCTCGCGCCAACGGCGGCCCGCCTCAGTGATATCAGTGGCCCGACCTCGCGCGTCGGCGCGCTGGCAACCGCTCCACCCAAGCGGGAAAACAACCGAAGTGCATTTCCGGTATCGATCTCCAAACGCGCGTCGGCATGCCAGATGGGAGAATGCTCAAGGGCGTCGCATTGCATTGCCGTCGCCGGTGCGGGCGCAAACGGGAAGTCGCTTCCGAACAGGATTTGCGACGGGCCGACCAGTTCACGCAGCGCCGCCTGCGGAAACGCAGCGGGCGAAAGCGCGGTATCGAAATAGAATCGACGGATGTAGGTCAGCATCCCGGCTGGCATGGCCGATACGAACTCTGGAAGCAGATTGGCGAGGGAGAGTCTCCACGCGACGTACGGAAGAAAGCCACCCGCGTGCGCGAGAATCCAGCGGATATTCGGGTAACGTTCGATCGTCCCGGTCAGGATCAGGTTCAGGGCCGCCCGTGTCGTGTCGCACAGGAACTCGATCAGGAAACCGGGCGCGATTAGTCCGAGCTCCTCGCTCGACCGATGCAAGTTGGGATGCACGAACACGACCGCACGCCGGCGGTCGAGTTCCGCCATCAACTCGTCGAATTCGGACGAACCCAGGAACCGGCCTTCCGTACTGCCGAGTAGGACGATGCCGTCGGCTTTCAGTACGTCGAGCGCATGGATGGCCTCTTTGCATGCGTGCTCGGTAAACGGCATCGGCAGCACGGCAAATGAGCCGAAACGATCAGGGTACCGCTCACGCAATTCAGCAGCGTATTCGTTGCACGCACGAGCAAGCGAACATGCATCTTCAAGGTTTCCGAAATAGACACCCGGAGCCGAGATCGACAGCAATGCGACCCGAATCGCATTCGCATCCATCACGTCCAGCGACGCATGTTCGCTCCATGCCGGCAACTCAGCGCCCGCAACCTTTTTCAGACCATGCCTGGACATGGCTGCCTGATAGACCGGTGGCACGAAGTGGTGATGAACATCGATACGGTTCATCTGATTCTCCAATCATTTACCATTAGATATGCACTACAAATTATTTTTATTGTTCGTGTGTTCATGATCGATCGTTGGCGCGCGCCTGTCCGATCGCGCCGCCCGCGTGAGCGGGCTGCATGAACCTATGCCGCTATACGGATTCCCTCAAAAGATCCAGTGCGACGTCAACGATCATGTCCTCTTGGCCGCCGACCATTCCGCGGCGGCCGAGCTCGACGAGTATGTCCACTGTTTTGAGGCCGTACTTCGCCGCGGCCCGTTCCGCGTGACGCAGGAAGCTCGAATACACGCCGGCGTAGCCCAGTGCGAGCGTCTCGCGATCCACGCGCACCGGACGATCCTGGAGCGGTCGCACGATGTCATCCGCCGCGTCCATCAGACGGTAGATGTCGGCGCCGTGTCGCCAACCCAGACGGCTCGCGGCCGCGACGAATACCTCAAGCGGTGCATTTCCGGCGCCAGCGCCCATGCCAGCGAGGCTTGCATCGATCCGGTCGCAGCCCTCTTCCACCGCGACAATCGAATTCGCGACACCGAGGCTCAAGTTGTGATGCGCGTGGATGCCCGTCTGCGTTTCTGCCTTCAGCGTGTCCTTGAATGCCCGCATCCGGTCGCGGATGTCATTCATGTTCATCGCACCACCGGAATCCACCACGTAGCAGCAGGTGGCACCATAGCTCTCCATCAGCCTTGCCTGTTCGGCCAGCGCTCGAGGGGCCTGCATGTGGCTCATCATGAGGAAACCCACGGCCTCCATCCCGAGTTCCCGCGCATACTCGATATGCTGGCGGGAAATATCGGCTTCGGTGCAGTGGGTGGCGACACGAACGATTCGCGCACCGGCATCGTATGCAGCTCTCAGGTCGTGTACCGTGCCGATTCCTGGTAGCAGCAGTGTCGCGACCTTCGCATGCGTGACGGCACTAGCCACGGCTTCAATCCATTCAACGTCGGTATGCGCGCCGAACCCGTAATTGAAGCTGCCGCCTTGGAGTCCGTCGCCATGCGCGACTTCGATCGAATCCACACCGGCCGCATCGAGCGCCGCAGCGATCTGTCTGGCTTGCGCGAGGCTATACTGATGACGAATTGCATGACTGCCGTCGCGCAACGTCACGTCCGAGATATAGAGCTTCTTGTCCATCAGGTCGGAACTCACTGTTGATTGGCCACTAGACGGGCCGCGACCCGTTCTGCCGTTGCCTTAGCTGCACTCGTCATGATGTCGAGGTTGCCTGCATAAGACGGCAGGTAGTGCGCGGCGCCCTCCACCTCGAGAAGAATCGAGGTCTTGAGGCCGACCATCCGTTCGCCGACGCCGGGTATCCGGATTGGCCTGTCTGCCTCGATGCGATCGAACTGAACACGTTGCTTCAGGCGATACCCGGGTACGTACGACCGAACGGCTTCCGCCATCGCCGTCACCGAGTCCGCGATCTCCCGTTCGTCGGCAAAATCGCTGAGCGTGTACACCGTATCGCGCATCATCAGCGGCGGCTCGGCCGGATTGAGCACGATGATTGCCTTCCCTTTGACCGCGCCACCTACCACTTCGATTGCCCGTGACGTCGTCTCGGTGAATTCATCGATGTTGGCACGCGTGCCCGGCCCAGCACTCTTGCTCGAGATGGATGCGACGATCTCGCCGTAGTGCACTTTCGCGACCCGCGATACCGCAGCGACCATGGGAATGGTGGCTTGACCACCGCAAGTCACCATGTTGACATTTAGCTCATCGAGCCGGTGTTCTCCGTTCACAACCGGAATGCAGTACGGCCCGATCGCCGCCGGCGTCAAGTCCACGACGCGAATACCGGGTTTGACGGTGCGCAGGAATGCATCGTTATGCGTATGTGCCGTGGCCGACGTCGCGTCAAAAACGATATCGATTTCGCTGAACACCGGCATGCGAGTAAGTCCTTCGACACCCTCATGCGTCGTCGCAACGCCCAGGCGCGCCGCCCGCTGCAGTCCGTCCGATGCCGCGTCGATCCCCACCATCGCGCCCATCTCGAGATGGATGCCGTGGCGCAGGATCTTGATCATCAAATCGGTGCCGATATTCCCGCTGCCGATAATGGCGACTTTCAATTTCTTGCTCATCGATCCAGCCCTCGTCCGATACGGCAGCTAACACTGCCCAGCGCGCCGATCTGCGCATGAATCGCGTCTCCTGCAACAACTGGGACCATCGGACCCAGCGCGCCCGATAGAATCACGTCGCCCTCACGCAGGATTTGCCCGCGCTGCGCCATCATTCGGGCCAGCCAGTACACCGCACGTACCGGATGACCAAGGCATGCTGTACCCGTTCCGGTCGAAACGGTCTGTCCGTGGCGAGTCATCGACATGCCAAGTTCCCCAAGGGAAATTCCTCCGAGTGAGACTGGCTGATTCCCGAGCACGTAGAGACCGCAGGATGCGTTGTCAGCGACCGTATCCTCGAGTGCGATCCGCCAATCCGAGATCGCGCTGTCGACGATTTCCAGTGCGGGCAGTGCATAGGCGAGTGCCGAAAGCACTTGCCCATAACTCGGCGCTTCATCTGCTATGTCTCGCCCGACGACGAACGCCACTTCCGCCTCGATCTTCGGTTGCATCAGTCGGCTCAGCGGCACCTCATCGCCATCCAGATATTCCATGTCATCGAACAGCACGCCGAAATCGGGCTGATCGACCCGCAATTGCTGCTGTACCGCAACCGACGTCAGACCAACCTTCTTGCCGATGATTCTCCGGCCATCGGCGACCCGGACAGCTGTATTGAGTTCCGCGACGGCATACGCCGCTTCGAGACCGGCAATGCCGAACCGCGCGGCGATCGGGTCGATCGGCGTGCGTGTTTCGCGTGCATTACGCAGTGCGTTCGCAGCCGCCTGAACGGCTGCTTGGTCGAATGAATGGGACATGGAAGGGGAAACCTGAAATCGTGGATCAAGCCGCTCGGGCGACGGCCGGCGAGGTCTTTGAAGTGCGGGCGAATTCATCGCCCGCTCCTGATCGGAATCCGAGTTGATCTCGAAGCTGCCGAATCGTCTGGTCGAGTTCGCCGACGGGAACGACAGCAAA
The DNA here is from genome assembly GCF_003853425.1 of Burkholderia sp. Bp9140. Classification (NCBI taxonomy): domain Bacteria; kingdom Pseudomonadati; phylum Pseudomonadota; class Betaproteobacteria; order Burkholderiales; family Burkholderiaceae; genus Burkholderia; species Burkholderia sp. Bp9140. Next base: position 22,836 of record NZ_QTPQ01000044.1, on the reverse strand, counting down.
CGCGAAACGGTCGGGTCTCAAAATGGCAACGGCTTCCGTTCTGAAACCTGCCTTCCCGAACCACGCGATCATCTCCCCTCCGATATCCTCGACTTCAGCGACCCCGATCGTGTTGTCCCGATTGACACTCTCGAGCCCCTGCGGGCGGCCGCCGTATGGGTACATCGTGACGCTGCGGGCCGAGAGTGCACTGAGGGTCGCTCGCGACACATCATTCATGCAACGGGATGGATCGACGTTCAGTCCGATCAGCGCAAAACTATGGCCGAGCAGATCATCCAGTTTTCTCCGGTCGCCGTTAAAAAGACGCACCTCGGGTTGTGGAACCAACGCCCCCTCGGGGCCACGCCGGTGACGACGCGGCAAACCCAAGTAGGCGTTCTTTCGATAAACGGGCATCGGCTTGAAGCCGCCCTCCTGAAACCAGCGCCTGAGCGGCGGAATGGCGCGAATGATGCCGAGCGAGGCGTCCCGCAGCAGCGTTGCGGACAGACTGCGCGCCGACACGACGTCCTTGAGAAGGACGGACGTATCGATCATTGCCTTCGCATGTGCATGTCGTTCCGACTGGTACGTGTCGAGCAACGCCTCGCCCGCGAGGCCCCGCAATACAAGGTCGAGCTTCCAGCCGAGGTTGTAGGCATCGCGAACGCCCGAACTTGCACCCTGCCCCATGAACTGCGGCGTCATGTGGGCGGCATCGCCGCCGAGCAGCACGCGTCCGACCCGCCACTTCGACGCGATAAGCGCGTTGAACGTATAGACGAGTTTGCGCTTGACCACGAACTGGTCGGGGTCGACAAACATAGAAAGATATTTCCTGACCGTTTCCGGTCGCTCCATGTTTTCCTTCGTTTCACCCGGCATCAGCATGAATTCGAACCGGTGGAATTTACCCGGCTGAACACAGCTCACGACTGGCAGCTTCGGATCAACGACAAAATTGAAATACGGCAGGTGACGCAACGCGTCGGTTCCCGGCTTGCGTTCGAGGTCCACCACGAGCCACGGTTCCGGAAAGCTCTTGCCAGACATCTCGATGCCAAGCTTCGTGCGAACGATGCTCCGGCCTCCATCGGCGCCCACTAGATAGCGCGCCCGTAGCGTCCTGATATCGGAGTCGCCATCCACGCGCGCGAGGGCGTCAGTACTGTCACTGAACCGCGCTTCACGTGTCGTCTGATGCGTAACGCTCACACTGTCAGTGTCCTGTACGAAATCGACAACCTCTCGGCCGCGGCGCACCTCGACGTTGGGGTAACGTGCGAGCGTCTCGGCCAGCGTCGTCTCCAGGTAAGGCTGGTAAAAGAAGTTGATCACCGGCCAGCCGAATGGCCGCTTCCGCGGCATGTACTGAGTAAGCGGCGTGCCGTCGCGTCGAACGAGTTGGACCGGTGTCTCCATCATCATCCGCGACTGCACCTCGTCAACCACATTGAGATGCTGAAAGATCCGCATGCACTCGTCGTCTGTATAGACGGCTCGTGCGTTGCCGTAGAACACGGGTTCACGTTCGAGCACGACGACTTGGTGACCGGCCTGGCCAAGCATGTGCGCGAGGATGAGGCCGGTCGGTCCCAATCCTACGATCGCGACATCGCACGCATCATTCGGATGCGTTCCGTTCATGACTGCTCTCCTTGTACAGAAAATTCCGGACGCACCAGGGAAGCGAGCGCGCGACGAACACGGCCGAGCCTAACTCCCAGGTTGAGGTTTTCGGGACGATGCCCCCACAGACTGATGCCCTGATAGACCGTCGGCCGCCACGTCCGCTCGTCGACGACGATCGGATTCCATCCGAGTTCAATCTCGAAACCCGATGGCGTCTCGACATAGAAAGAAAGTTCGCGATCGTTTGGATGCTGGCCGATCGCATTGGCGATTGGATAACCCATCGCACGGCACCGCAGATAGGCCTGCGTCACATCGTCGATCGACGCGCACTGGAGATTCATGTGGTGAATCTGCGTGCGCAGCGGGTTCAGGCGAATGCCGCGCGTCGATGCAGTCGCGAACGAATGGTGTCGTTCGTTGAATCGCAGGAAGGCGAAATCGAGGTTCAGACCGTCGATCTTGTCTTCAATTTCGTCGGACAGGCGCGCATCGAACACCTCCTTCCAAAACGTCTGCATCACTTCGGGTTGCCGGGTCGTCACGGCGACGTGCCCCATCCCGGAAGCGCCGGTCACGAAACCCGTAACCTTCATTTGCAGAGGTTGTTCGCCAAAAACTGCGGTCGTGAACAGTTCGGTGCGCAGTTTCTTCGGACCCGCGAAGTACCAGAACCGCTCCACGCCACGCATCACGGCCTCATCGCGGCTCCCTTCGGCGACGCGAATCCCGCGTGCGGACATGCGTGCGATGGCAAGCTCAAGCGCAGCCTCGTCATCCAGTTGCCATCCGATCGCAATGACGTCTTCCGCTGCGCCGTCGCGAATAATCAGGCGGCGCTGATGCGCATCAATTCGGCATGCGACGACCCGCGTATCGGATGTATCGACATGCAGACCAAGCCCCTCGGACGCGAACGTCGACCATTCGCGAAGCCGGACCGATTCGGCCAGCAGGTAGCCCATTCGCACCCGGCCGAACAGGCTGTTTATGGTTGGCCGCGGACTAACGATAGTAGGCATGACATCACACTCCGCTTATCGAGACGCGGCTGCGCGTGCCTTGGCATCGCTCTGCGCCAGGAACGCCAGCACGGCGGCATTGAATTCGTTCGCCCGCTCCCATTGAACCCAGTGACCGGTATTGCTGAACATATATGAGTCGCAGTTCGGCATGCGTTGCTGGAGCGCACGCGCGCCGCTTGGACGGTTGACCTTATCGTCAGCTCCCCACAACACGAGTGTCGGATTGCGCACCGACGCCAGTCGCGCGTCTCGCGTGAAGTCGATCTTGCTGAACTTTGGAATACCCTTCGGGCCAAGCAGCGGGGGGCTCGCGACGACCTCCGGGTCGATACTGGCCTGAAAGCGCTCCTGGATCACAGCTTCCGGCACGAGGTTACCGTCGAAGACCAGATCACCTCGAATGAACTCAGTGAGTTTCTCGAGGCTCGGGCCGGAGCCCTTGTAGTAGTTCAGCAAACGCTTGAGGCCAGGAGTCGGAATCTGCCGCGTCGTATTGACGCCGCCCGGCCCCATCAGCACCAGTCGATCGATCGCATTGGGCCGCTCTAGCGCCATGCGCAACGCGCAGGCCCCCCCGAGCGAATTCCCGATCGCATGCGCATGTCGGACGCCGAGCGCATCGAGCAACCCGAGCATGCTCGCAGCCAAGTCGCCGAATGGATCGTTGCGATCGACACCCTTGGTCGACTTGCCGTATCCGGGCATATCCGGCACCAGCACCCGGTAATGACGAGCAAGCGCTTCAATGTTGCGCGCGTAATTCGACACACCCGATGCACCCGGTCCGCCACCATGCAACATCAGGACGGCGGGCCCTTCGCCCGCTTCCGCTAGAAAGATTCGCCGGGCGCCGACCCGAACGGTGCGCTGGTTCATTGCATGCGTGATGGACGGGATATCCATGGCGTCGATTGCTCCTGATTTCGCGAGGGTTGATTCATTGTAATGAGATAGTTGTCATTATGACAATACTATCGTTTTTACCTACCGATGACTCTGACGCCCCTCGTCCGCACCGTATAATCGGCACATGAGTGAATCCACGACCATTGACCATCGGACCCGCGTGGCGGCCCAACGCCGCGAGCGGATGCGTGCGCGGCTGATCGAAAGCGCGATGCTGGTTTTTGCCGAAAAAGGGGTCGGTGCCAGTGTCATCCAGGACGTCATTGCGGCAGCCGATGTGTCGCAGGGCACCTTCTACAACTACTTCCGAACGAACGAGGAACTACTCGAGACGGTGACGCAGGAACTCAACAATGAGTTGCTTCGCCTGATCGAGACGGAAGTAGGCGCGTACGAAGATCCTGCCCGAAGAATCGCGTGCGGCGTGCGGATGTTTCTTCATGCCGCACGCGCCTATCCACTGCTGGCCCGGTTCATTTCAGCGGCCGGCCTGCATGCCGCCGGCCCCAGCAGCCTGATATACGTGTACCTACCGGTCCACATCCAGCAAGGACTGGCGGCCGGCAGGTTCCAGGGCGTCACGGTCGAGCTGGCGCTCGACGTGATCGCCGGAATCGCGCTGACCACAATCCAACGCTTCACCGACAACGGTGAAATGGCTGAAGAGCCCGAACAAATCGTGGCAGCAATTCTGCGGGGCTTGGGTGTTGAAGGAGAGGAAGCGCGGACGCTTGTGCTTGGCGAACTGACACCGATCACGCCGCCTGAAACGTCCTTACTAGAGCGCGGCCGCATGCGCGCGGAGAAGGAGCCCGACGCCGAGTCGGCGTGATTGCGCGAGCGCATTTGCGCTAAAGATCTGCGCTGGACCTCAATACTTGGCGGCACATATCAACCGGAAGTCTTCTCCCGCACCGCGTTGTGCAGATGCAACTTCATGAAATCGGCCGCCGCCTCGCGCTGATCGGTGATCAACAGATCGATCAGCGTCAGGTGTTCGCGACATCGACGCTCCGCCTGGTCGCGATCGACCGCCTTGCGGTACTCCATCAGGCGACGCAACCGGTCGAGACGACGCAGGCCGTCGAGGATGAAGACATTGCCCGAACACGCGGCGATCGTCTCATGCAGCCGGCTGTTCGCATCGAACAGCGCGGCCGGCGACGCGGTGCGCGCGCCGCCGTTCGCGAGCGCTTCCTGCTCGACGCGGCAGCGCATCAGCGCATCGCGGTCGACGCGGAACGTCGGCTCGAGGATCCCCGCCGCCTCGATCAGAAGCCGGTACCGGTAACCCTGTCGATAGGTCTCCGCGGACGTCAGCACCGACTGGAACATCCAGCCGTGCCCCGGCCGTCGTTCGATCCATCCCTCCTGCACCATCCGGCGCAGGATCGCGTTCAACTGCGCGCGCGTCACGCCGTAGCGGCGCATCAGCTCGTTCTCGGTCACGCGATCGGGGAGCTTGCCGGCGAGCCGGTCCTCCGCGATCGACAGGTAGGTGTCTTCGTCCGCGGCGGTGTCCGCCAGCTCCGGTGAATCGACCGCGTCGAGCGGCGCAGCGCTTTCGGCGACCGCATAACCGCCGTCGGGATGCGGCATCACGACCGCGCGAGCGGCCAGCCGCTTCAGCGCCTCGCGCACCGGCGAGCGCGACACGTTGAACTGCTCCGCCAGCGAACGCTCCGGCAAACGCGTGCCGGGCGCCATGCCGGAATTGGAAATGTGCTGATGAATGTTCGACGCGAGCACGTCGGCGAGAGCGCGGGTCATGGCGAATCGGATCACGAAAGACGACCGCATCGTACCACAGCCACCACATGGTCTTATGCGACTACACCAGACCACAAATCCCACCATGTAGGCAGCGACAAAACGAGCGACACATCGTCCCTTAGCTGGCGAATTTCTGGAAATCTCCCCGTCCACATCGAATAGACCCAGGAATCGGCGTTTACCCTCGCCGGTACTTTGAAACATCAAAAAACACTTTACATGGTCTTTTGAGTTCGTAAAATACCAACCATTCCAACCAGCACATCGTTCAAGGAGATCCATGTGCAGCGCAGGCAACTACTCGGCGCAAGTCTCGCGGCAATCGGCGGCCTTGCGCTGTCACGCGCGGGTTCGGCCGCCTCGTCATCCGACAGCACGGGAGCAGCGATGAACGTCGATCCGCAGGACTACCCGACTCGCCCACTCGCGGCGCTGCCGTCGGGAAGTTGCGACTGCCACGTGCACCTGTTCGACGCGGCGCGCTTCCCGTTCGCGCCGAACCGCTCGTACACGCCGGGGAGCGCACGCGTCGCCGACCTGCTCGCGTTCGAGTCGCGGCTCGGGATCGAGCGGATCGTGCTGGTCCAGCCGAGCGTGTACGGCACCGACAACGCAGCCCTGCTCGCGGGCCTGCGGGAACTCGGGCTGCATCGCGCACGCGGCGTCGCGGTCATCGATCCTCACACCGCAACGCATGCCGAACTACAGGCGCTGCATGACCAGGGCGTGCGTGGCATCCGGCTGAACCTGCAGGTGCGCGGCGAGCGCGACCTGTCCGTGGCGTCGGCCCAGTTGCGGCGCGCGTCCGATGTGGTCGCGCCGCTCGGATGGGCAGTCCAGATCTATGCGGACCTGGACGTCGTCGCGGGTCTCGCGTCAGACATCACCCGACTCGACGCCCCCGTCGTGCTCGACCATTTCGCGGGCGCGCGCGCCGACAAGCTGCTTGGCCAGCAGGCCGCGTTCGCGACCGTCGTCGATCTCGTGAAGCACGGCAACGCGTACGTGAAGCTGTCCGCGCCGTACCGCGCATCGCGGCAGGCGCCGCAGTTCGACGATCTCGCGCCGATCGCACGCGCGCTGATCGACGCGCGCCCCGATCGGATGCTGTGGGCGTCGGACTGGCCGCACACCGGCAGCGCCAGCAGCCGCGACGGCGATCTCACGCGCATCGAACCGTTTGGCCGCGAAGACGCCGGCGGCGCGCTGAACCAGTTGCTGGGATGGACGGATGCCGCGGCGCTGCGTCAGCGGATCCTCGTCGACAACCCAGCGCGGCTCTATCGCTTCGCCGAACGACCGGCCACCTGAACCCTTCCTCTCCACGAACACGGACACGAACACCATGTTTCGCACCTTGAATCCCGCCACGGAAACCATCGTGGCCACCTTCGACGCCGACTCGCCCGCGCGAATCGAGCAGGCACTTGCCGACGCGAGCACCGCGCAACGTCGCTGGGCGCGCGAACCGCTCGCCGTGCGCGCCGCGACCGTCGCACGCATCGGCGACGTGCTGCTGCGCCGCAAGACCGAGCTCGCCGCGCTGATCACGCTGGAAATGGGCAAGCCGATCGCCGAAGCGGAAGCCGAAGTCGACAAGTCCGCGTGGACGTGCCACTTCTACGCCGAACACGCGGCGCAGTATCTCGGCGACGAAGCCGTCGCGAGCAACGCGAGCGAGAGCTTCGTCGTGTACGACCCGCTCGGCGTCGTGCTCGCGATCATGCCGTGGAACTACCCGCTGTGGCAGTTCATCCGTTTCGCGGCGCCCGCGCTGTGCGCGGGCAACGGTGCGATCCTGAAGCACGCCGGCAACGTGCCGCAATGCGCGCTGGCGATCAACGCGGTATTCGCCGACGCGGACGTGCCGGCCGGCCTCGTCGCGTCTCTGCTGATCGAGCCGGACCACGTCGCTCGACTGATCGACGATCCACGCATCGCGGCGGTCACGCTGACCGGCTCGACCGCGGTCGGCAAGCTGGTCGCGTCGCAGGCCGGGCGCGCGATGAAGAAGCAGGTGCTCGAACTCGGCGGCTCCGATCCGTTCATCGTGCTCGCCGACGCCGATGTCGAAGCGGCCGCCAAGGCCGCGGTGAAGGCGCGCTTCTCGAACACCGGCCAGAGCTGCATCTCATCGAAGCGTTTCATCGTCGACGAGAAGATCGCGGACCGCTTCGTCGAACTGTTCTGCGCGGGCGTCGCGCAACTGAAGGTCGGCGATCCGACGCGGCGCGACACCACCATCGGCCCGATGGCGCGCGCGAACCTGCGCGACGAACTACATCGGCAGGTCGAGCGCACGGTCGAGGCCGGCGCGGTGCTGAAGGCGGGCGGCGCGCCGCTGCCCGGCCCCGGCTTCTTCTATGCACCGACGGTGCTCGACCGCGTCGCGCCGGACATGGCCGCCGCGTGCGAGGAGACGTTCGGCCCGGTGGCCGCGATCTTGCGGGTCGACGGCATCGAGCAGGCGATCCCGCTCGCGAACGCGACGGAATTCGGGCTTGGTGCCGCGTTGTGGACCACCGACCTCGACGCCGCGCGCCAGCTCGTGCGCCGGATCGAAGCCGGCGCGGTGTTCGTCAACGGCCTTGTCGCGTCGGATGCGCGGCTGCCGTTCGGCGGGATCAAGCAGTCGGGCTACGGCCGCGAGCTCGGCGCCGCCGGCATTCGCGAGTTCACCAACATCAAGACGGTCTGGTTCGGTCCGGCCCGCTGATTTCACGATTCACTTCAGGAGTCCTTCATGACCATCACGACCCCTTCGGGCGCCGCGCTGCTGCAACCCGACAACCTGCCGACCTACGATCGCGGCGGCGGCGCGAGCACCACGCCGCTGGTCGGCAAGTCCGTCGGCTCGGACAGCTTCATCACCGGCTACACGTCGTTCGCACCCGGCGTCGAAATCCCGTTTCACAGCCACAACTGCCAGGAAAGCGTCGTGCTCGTCGAAGGCGACGCGATCCTCGACATCGACGGGCTCGAATACCGGCTCAAGCCGCTCGACACCACCTTCATCCCGCCGAACGTGCCGCATCGCTTCCGCAACGTGTCGAGCACCGCGCCGATGAAGATCCTGTGGATCTACGCGCGCACCGATGCCACACGCACGCTCGCCGACAGCGGCGAGACGCGGGCCGTATCGGCCGAACACCAGACCTCTTCGAAATAACCCGAGCGAACCATCATGCGCATTCTCGTTCTCCCCGGCGACGGCATCGGTCCCGAAATCGTCGCGGCGTCGATCGACGTCCTTGAACAGGCCGATCGCCTGTTCGATCTCGGCCTGCAATACGACTACGAAGACGTCGGCTTCGCGAGCCTCGACAAGCACGGCACGACGCTGCGCCCTGACGTGCTGGAACAGGCGAAAGGCTACGACGGCCTGATCCTCGGCACGATCTCGCACGCCGACTATCCGCCGCCCGCCCAAGGCGGGCGCAACGTGTCGGCCGCGTTCCGCTGCGATCTCGACCTGTACGCGAACGTGCGGCCGTCCCGCACGCGGCCGTTCCTCACGTCGAACATGCGCGAAGGCAAGCAGATGGACCTCGTGATCATGCGTGAGGCGACCGAAGGCTTCTATCCGGACCGCAACATGCACCTCGGCTGGGGCGAGATGATGCCGTCGCCGGACATGGCGCTGTCGGTGCGCAAGATCACGCGCCACTGCAGCGAGCGCATCGCGCGCCGCGCGTTCGAACTCGCGATGAAGCGCAGGAAGAAGGTCACGGCGATCCACAAGGCGAACAGCTTCCACATGACCGATGGCCTGTTCCTCGAATGCGTACGGCGCGTCGCGAAGGACTTCCCCGAAGTCGAGCTCAACGACCTGCTGGTGGACGCGTCGACCGCGCACCTGGTCCGCGCGCCGGAACGCTTCGACGTGCTCGTCGCGACGAACTTCTACGGCGATATCCTCAGCGATCTCGCCGCGGAACTGTCCGGCAGCCTCGGCCTCGGCGGCTCGATCATGGCCGGCGATGACCTGTGCTGCGCGCAGGCACAACACGGCTCCGCGCCCGACATCCAGAACCAGGACAAGGCAAACCCGACGTCGATGATCCTGTCGGTCGGCATGCTGATGCGCTGGATCGGCGAACACCGGAGCAAGCCGGCGTTCATCGCCGCGGCCGATGCGATCGACGCAGCCGTCGATGCGGTGCTCACGAACCCCGACACGCGCACCGCGGATCTCGGCGGCACGATTGGCTGCAACGCGTTCGGCAAGCAGGTCGCCCACGCACTGCGCGCCGCCTGAGCCAACGGGAAGCCGAGCGGGCCGTACGACCGCGGCCCTGACGACAACACACCGGAGACACATTCGACGATCGCCGCGACCGGGCCGATGCGCATGCGATGGCGCATCTCGCCCGGCAGCGCTGCGCCTGTGCACGTCGGGATCGTCGAAGAATCGATCATGCATTCCGAATCAATGACGATTGACACGGCATCCGTTCCCGACGCGAACCGGCAAGCCGTCCGGCAGCGTGCACTGCGCAAGAACGCGTGGCGCCTGCTGCCGCTGCTGACGCTCGCGTTCGTCTTCAACTATATTGACCGCACGAGCGTCGGCTTCGCCGCACTCACGATGAACCACGAGCTCGGGCTGACCCCGACGCAGTTCGGCTGGGGCGCGGGCATCCTGTTTGCCGGCTATTGCCTGTTCGAGATCCCGAGCAACCTCGCGCTGTACCGCTACGGCGCGCGCCGTTGGCTCGCTCGGATCATGATCACCTGGGGCATCGCGGCAACCGCGACGGCGCTCGCGCAGGGGCCGGCCAGCTTCTACGTGCTGCGCCTGCTGCTCGGCATTGCCGAGGCCGGCTTCTTCCCGGGCGTCACGTTCTTTCTCGCATGCTGGTTCCCCGCGCAGTACCGCGTGCGCGTGCTGGCGCTGTTCATGCTCGGCGTGCCGCTGTCGTCGGTCGTCGGCGGCCCGATGTCGGCGGCGCTGCTGAGCCTGAATGGCGTCGCCGGGCTGCACGGCTGGCAGTGGATGTTCATCGTGCAGGGCCTCCCCGCGGTACTCATCGGCATCGCGGTGCTCGTCTGGCTGCGCGACGATCCGAAGGATGCGTACTGGCTCACGTCCGACGAGCGCAGCGAACTCGTCGCGATGCTCGCCGAGGAACCGCGCGAGAAGCCGAAGAAGGCGCTGTTCGCCGCGCTGAAGGACGGCCGCGTGCTGCTCCTCGCGACGATCCAGTTCGGCTTCGTACTCGGTTCGTACGGCGTCGGCATCTGGCTGCCGATCATCCTGAAGAGTCACGGGCTCAGCCTCGCATCCATCGGGTTGCTGTCGACCGTGCCGTATCTCGCCGCGGTGGCTGGAATGATGATCTGGGCGCGCGCGGTGGACCGCAGCGGCCGCAAGATCTTCCATCTGTGCAGCGCATGCCTGCTGGGCGGGCTGGGTCTCGCACTGTCCGCCGTCTCGCACGGCGTGGTGCTGGAGATGGTCGGCCTCAGCGTCGCGGTGGTCGCGGTCAGCTCGGCCCGCGCGATCTTCTGGACGATTCCGACGCGCTTCCTGACCGGCGTCGCGGCGGCCGGCGGGCTCGCGTTCATCAACTCGATCGGTACGCTCGGCGGCTTTGCCGGCCCCTACCTCGTCGGCTTCCTGAAGCAGTCGACCGGCTCGTTCGCTGCCGGGATCTGGGCGATGGCGGCGATTCTCGCGGTGTCCGCCGCGTTGTCCGTGTCGCTGAAGCTGCTGATCAGGAAGGCATGACGTCATTTTCGGCTTCGCGGGAACCGCATGCGACCACCGCGCAGCCGACTTCCGGTATCGTTGCCGGATGCGCCGGCCCCGGCGCACGTCGCATCACGATCCGTTCGCATCATTCACCCCCTATGGAGCATCAATGATTCTGGAAATGGCATCGCTCGACATCGATCCGTCGCAGGCCGAGCCGTTCGAGGCCGCGGTCCGCCAGGCACTCCCGCTGTTCGCGCGTGCGCGCGGCTGCGGCGGCGCCGAACTGCACCGCGTGATCGAGCGCAGCGGCGGCTACCTGCTCGTCGTCAAGTGGGACACCGTGGACGACCACATGGTGCATTTCCGGCAATCGGACGACTTCCAGGCATGGCGACAGCTGGCGGGCCCGTTCTTCAAGAGCCCGCCGCAAGTCGTGCATACGGAAGTCGCGGTCAAGTAATCGCCACGGTAAAAAACGGGTCGGGCAAACGCCCGCCCCGTGTCACCGGCACGCCGCCGAAACCCGGCTTTACGCGCGCCGTTCCAGTCGCCCCGCCTGTTCAGAACCTGTGACGCAACCCGATCCGCAATGAAACCTGCTTGTCGGTCGCGGACGGCGTCAACCCGGTAATCTGCGCAACCGCCGGCTGCCCGAGCGAATCCGTCCCGCTCGCCTTCTCGAACACGGCAACCGTATAAACGTCCGTGCGCTTCGACAGGAAGTAATCGACACCCGCGCTGAACAGGTTGTAATTCGCGCCGCCCTTGCCGCCGGCACCGCCGTTTCTCGTGTAGTCGTAGGCGACACCTGCCTGCAACGACGGCGTGAACTGGTATTTCGCGTTGATCTCGACGTTGTTGAACGCCGCGGTGCCCGCGTAACGCAGCGCATTCGGCCCCGACGCGGAGCCCAGCCCCTCGAAGCGCGTATTCGAATACGCGAGATTGACGCTGAGGGCGGCCAGCGTCACGCCCGCTCCGACGCCGGCGATTTCGAGCCGGTTCGCGGACGCATAGCCGGCGAACACGGGGTTGCTCTCCGGCGCACTCGCGCTGCCGGTGCTGCCGAGGTTGTTGCTCGTCGCCGGGCCGGCATTCGGATTCGCGCCGAAGAACGACGTGTTCGGATTGCGGACGTTCAGGTAGCCCGCGCCGATCGAAAACGGCCCCGCCGCATACGACGCGCCGGCACCCCAGATCCAGTTGGTCGAGAACGACCCGGCGGTGCCGCCGAGATTCATCAACGCTTCGAGCGTCAGCCCGCGGTAGCTGGCACTGCGGAACTTGATCGAATTGTTGATGCGGCGCGTGTTCAACGCATTGTCGAGGTCGCCCGGATGCGAGGTCATGTAGCCGCCCCACTGCGGCGCGGCGAGGAACGGCCCGTAGAAGTCGACGACGGGATCGTACTGCCGCCCGAGCGTGACCGTGCCGACCGGATGGCTCAGGCCGACATACGCCTGCCGCCCGAACATCGCGCCGCCCTGGTTCAGCACGCCGTTGTTGCTGTAGAAACCGCTCTCCAGCACGAACAGTGCCTTGAGACCGCCGCCGAGATCCTCGCTGCCCTTGAGCCCCCAGCGACTCCCCTGCAGGCCGGCCGACCCGCCTTCGATCATCGCGATCTGATGGCCACCGACCGGGCCTGCCGCCGTCCGTGCCGTCTGCACGTTGCTGGTGTAATTGATGCCGCTGTCGATGATCCCGTACAGCGTCACGTTGCTTTGCGCCAGCGCGATCGCCGGCACTGAATTCAGTACAACCAAGCAAAATGAAAGCTTCTTCATCAATCGATCTCCTCTTTCGGTTATATGTCCCGGCTCGCCGCCGGATTGCGCGTCATCGTGTCAATGGGTCTGGTTCACCACGTTCGACGGCGTGTCGTCGGCCGGCTGTTCGTGAACGCGAATGAAGAACGTCATCAGGAACGACACGACGAGCAGCGCCGCGAGAAACAGCAGCCCAGGCGTCGCGCTCTGCCCCGTTCCCTTGACGAAGCCGATCATGAACGGCCCGACGAAGCCGCCGAGGTTGCCGATCGAGTTGATCACCGCGATCGACACGGCCGCGGTCGAGCGGCTGAGAAACAGCGTCGGCAGCGCCCAGAACGGCGACTTGAACGCGTACAGGCCCGCGAGGCTCAGGCTGATCATCGCGATCGACACGTACGGGTTCGTCGACAGGCCCGCGCCGAGCAGCGCCGCGGCGGCCACCGCCAGCGGAATCGCCGAATGCAGGCGTCGTTCGCTGCGCCGGTCCGAACGACGCGACCACATGACCATCGCGATCGTCGCAATCACGTAGGGCACCGTCGCGATGAGCCCGATCTCGGTATGCGAGAGCTTCGACGAGAAGCCCTTGATGATCTGCGGCATCCAGTAACCGACGCCGAGGCTGCCGCACTGGTACACGAAGTAGATGAACGACAGGTACAGCACCTTCGGGTTCGTCATCGTCTTCAGCGAACCGAGGTGTTGCGCACGCGGCCGCGCCTTGCGATCGTTGTCGAGTTCGTTCAGCAGCCACGCGCGTTCCGCGGGCGTGAGCCACTTCGCGTCGCCCGGGCGGTCCGTCAGGTACAGGAAACACAGGATCCCGCCGACCAGCGCGGGCGCGCCTTCGAGCACGAGCATCCAGCGCCAGCCGCTCCACTGGAACCAGTGGACGTGATCCATGATCCACGTCGAAAGCGGCGCGCCGATGATGTACGACACCGGGATCGCGGCCGTAAACAGCGCGACGGTCGTCGCAAGTTCCTTCGCACGGAACCAGTAGGTCAGGTACACGATGATGCCGGGGAAGAAACCCGCTTCCGCCACGCCGAGCAGGAACCGCAGCACGTAGAGTTGCGTCGCGTCCTGCACGAATGCGGAGATCACCGACACGACACCCCACGTCACCAGGATCCGCGCGATCCACACGCGTGCGCCGAACTTGTTGAGCATCACGTTGCTGGGCACTTCGAACAGGAAATACCCGATGAAGAAGATGCCCGACGCGAAGCCGAACGCCTCGCTCGACAGCGCGAGCTCCTTGTTCATCTGCAACGCGGCATAGCCGATGTTCGCGCGGTCGAGATACGAAATGATGTAGAGGACGAACACGAACGGGATGATGCGCCACGCGATCTTGCGCACCAGCGCGCGTTCGTCGATAGGGGTTGCTTGATTCATGGTTGTCCACCGGCGGACCTGCCGCCGGCTGTCTCCTGATGGGGCGGGAAGGATTACGCGCGGTGTCCGGAAAACACCATGCAGACGGGGCTCCCCGACGCGACCGAGAAGCCGGTCGGCTTGAGGCGGCCCGTCGCGGCATCGATCGCGAATGCGACGATGCTGTCGCTGTCTTCGTTCAGCGCGTACATGAAGCGGCCGTCCGGCGTGCCGGTCATGAAGCGCGGCGTGCGGCCGCCGGCCGGTTCGGCCGCGACGAACGCGAGATGGCCGCTGGCCGGGTCGATGCGGAACACGGCGATGCTGTCGTCGCCGCGGTTCGATGCGTAGACGAAGCGCCCGGTCGGATCGACCTCGATCTCCGACGCGCGGCTGTTGCCGGTGTACGTGTCCGGCAGCGACGACACGATCTGCACGGGCGTCAGCGCACCGTTCGACGACGTGTACCGATAGGTCGTGACGGTCGAGTCGAGTTCGTTGACGACATACGCGAGCGCGCCGTTCGGATGAAACGCGACGTGACGCGGGCCGGCCGTCTCCCGCGTGACGACGAACGCCGGATCGGCCGGCGCGAGCCGCCCGTCCTTGAACCGGAACGAGAACACGCGGTCGAGCCCCTTGTCCGGCACGATCACGAATTGCCCGGTCGGGTCGAACGGGTTGAAGTGCGGCTTCGCCTGCTTCTGCTCGATGCGATGCGGACCGATCGGGCCTTCGAGCGGAACGAGCTGCGCGACCTCCTGCAGCGTCCCGTCGGCCGCGATCGGCAGCACCGCGATACTCGCGCCGATATGGTTGGACACGACGACGTAGCGGCCGGTCGGATCGATCGCGAGATGCACGGGGTTCTTGCCCTGCGTGCTCTGGCGATTCAGGAACGTGAGCTTGCCGCTGGCCTGGTCGACCTTGAATGCGCTGATGTCGCTCAGGTCGCCGTGGACCGTATACAGGTGTTCGCCGTTGGCGCTCAGCGCGAGGAACGACGGATTCACCAGATCCTTGACGAGCTGCACGAGTTCGAGCGCGCCCGTCCCGGCGTCGACGCGGTAGACGCTAATCCCGTCGCCGCGGGCGTTTCGTTCGCGCGTGGTGCGCGATCCGACATAAGCAAACATGGGTGTTTTTCCTTTCAAAGCCTTGTGTGATTCGTCTGCAGAAACCGGCCCGGCGGCCGCGCCGAGGAGCGCGAGCGCGCCGAGCGCCGCCGTGTGCCCTATCACGCGGCGACGCATCTGATCCGGACCGTTTTCGGCCGGGTCGTTGCCTGTTTTCGTCACGATCGTCTCCTGAATTGTTGTATCTCGGGTTAGCACTAGATTGCATTTTTACTTGTTAAAGTGCAAAAATACAGTCATGGAAAACACTAGCTCCCCCTCGCAAGCCCGGTTGACGGTCGATGGCGCGACGTTTCGCTTCGTCGATCTCCCCGGCCAGTTCGGCGCCACGTTGCGCGAACTGCCCGTCGTGCTGCGCCTGCTGCTCGAAAACGTGATCCGCAATACCGATGGCGACGAGCGGCGGCAAGCGGTCGACGCGATCGTCGACTGGACCCGCCGAGCGACGAGCGAGGCCGAGATCGCGTTCCAGCCGAACCGCGTGCTGATGCACGACACGACCAGCACGCCGGCGCTCGTCGATATCGCCGGCATGCGTGATGCGCTGGCCGAAGCCGGCGCGGACCCGGTGTCGCTGAACCCGATGCTGCCGGTCGATTCGTCGGTCGACCACTCGCTGGCCGTCGAATATTTCGCGCGGCCGGACGCCGCGCCGCTGAACCTGCAGCTCGAACTGCGTCGCAACGCGGAGCGCTACCGGTTCCTGCGCTGGGCATCGAAGTCGCTGACGGGCGTACGCATTCATCCGCCGGGCACCGGGATCATGCATACGATCAACCTGGAGCAACTGGCGACGGTGGTCACGACGCGCGAGCGCGACGGCGAGCGCTGGGCCGTGCCCGACACGCTGATCGGCACCGACAGCCACACACCGATGATCAACGGCATCGGCGTGCTCGGCTGGGGTGTCGGCGGGCTGGAAGCGCAGACGGTGATGTTCGGGATGCCCGTGATGCAGCGCATTCCCGACGTGATCGGCGTGCGGCTGACCGGCGCGTTGCGCGCGGGCGTGCTCGCGACCGATCTCGCGCTGACCGTCACGCAACGGCTGCGTGCGATCGGCGTATCGGGCGAGTTCGTCGAGTTCTTCGGCCCGGGCGTCGCCACGCTCGGTGCCGGCGAGCGCGCGGTCGTCGCGAACATGGCGCCTGAATACGGCGCGACGACCGGCTTCTTCCCGGTCGACGGCAACACGCTCGACTACCTGCGCGCGACCCACCGATCCGAATCGGCGATCCGGCTCGTCGAAGCGTTCACGCGGCAAGCCGGCCTGTGGTTCGATCCGGATGCCGAACCGCGCTACACGCGCACGATCGACATCGACCTCGCGTCGATCGGCATGCACGTCGCCGGGCCGCGCCGCCCGCAGGACCTGCTCGATCATTCGCAGACGGCCGCCGCGCTCGCGCGGCTCGCGTTCCATCCCGCGCATCCGCATCCGTCGATGCCGAAGCATCCGGTCGCGATCGCCGCGATCACGAGCTGCACGAACACGTCCGATCCCGCGCTGCTGATCGCAGCCGGCCTCGTCGCGCGCAACGCGCGTGCGCTCGGGCTGAAGGTGCCGGCATGGGTCAAGACGTCGCTCGGTCCCGGTTCGCCCGCGGCGGCGGCCTATCTCGAACGGGCCGGGCTGATCGACGACCTGTCGGCGGTCGGCTTCGATATCGTCGGGTATGGCTGCACGACCTGCATCGGCAACTCAGGGCAACTGACCGAGCCGATCCGGGCGGCGCTCGCCGACGCGTCGATCCGGCCGGTCGCGATGCTGTCGGGCAACCGCAATTTCCCGGGGCGTATCCACCCGGATCTCGACCTCGGCTTCATCATGTCGCCGCCGCTCGTGATCGCGTTCGCGCTGGCCGGCGACGCCGAAATCGACGTGAGCCGCGATCCGCTCCAGCACGCGGCTGACGGCCAGCCCGTGTACCTGCGCGACCTGTGGCCGACACGCGAAGCCGTCGCCGAACTGACGGCGGCCGCCGCCGATCCGCACGACTACCCGCGCGCATTCGCGCACGCCAGTGCGAACCCGGCCTGGCACGACCTCGACGCGCCCGACAGCGCGCAATTCCCGTGGGATCCGACCTCGACCGCGCTGCGCCGGCCGCCGTTCGCGTCGGCGTCGCAGGGCAGCCAGCTCGGCACGTACAGCGCGTACCCGCTGCTGGTGCTCGGCGACGACGTGACGACCGATCACATCTCGCCCGCCAGCGCGATCCCGAAGGACAGCTTCGTCGCCGATTTCCTCGTATCGCGCGGCGACGATCGCGACGACCTGAACGTGTTCGCATCGCGGCGCGGCAACTGGGAAGTGATGATGCGGGCCGCGTTCTACAACCGGACCCTCGTCAACCGGCTGCGCGACGGCATGCCGGTCGCGCATACGCTGCACGTGCCGAGCGGCGACGTGTTGCCGATCTTCGAGGCGGCCGCACGTTACCGAGAGGAAGGCAATCCGGTCGTGCTCGTCGCCGGCGAGCGCTACGGCACCGGGTCGTCGCGCGACTGGGCCGCGAAAGGCCAGCGGCTGCTCGGCATCCGCGCGGTGCTGGCGGCGAGCTTCGAGCGCATTCACCGCTCGAACCTGATCGGGATGGGCATCCTGCCGCTGCGCTTCGCCGCGGGCACCCACCCCGACACGCTGGACCTCCGGCCAGGTGATAAGCTCGAGGTCGACGCGCCGGCCGACGCGCTGTCGCCACGCTGCACGGTGCCCGTGCGCATCGTGCGCGCCGACGGCCGCGTCGAGCCCGTCGACGCGACGGCCGCGGTCGAGACCCGTCTCGAATGCGAGTTGCTGCGCTCGGGCGGCGTCATCCCGCTGATATTGCAGAAGAACCTGGCGACGCAGGAGGCTTGAGACCGAAGCCGCCCGCGGCGCTCCGAATGCTCACTCACATGATCGACCGCTCCATCGCGACCCAGATTGTCGAACTGATCAAGACGGAAGGACTGGACGTCGGCGCGCACCTGCCCGCGCAGATGCTCGCCGACCGCCTGCGCGTGTCCCGTTCACCCGTCAACGAGGCCCTCGCGCTGCTGCACGAGAAAGGCATCCTGACACGCGAGCGCAATCGCGGCTTCTTCGTCGCGAAGCCCGTGATCGAGCCGCTGTCGGACGTCGTCGACGAACTCGGTCTCGGCGAAGCCGACGTGATCACGAGCGTGTATTTCCGGATCGCGGACGATCGCCTGAAGGGCGAGCTGCCCGACGAATTTTCGGAACAGCTGATCCGCACCCGCTACGGGCTGACGAACGCGCAGCTCACCACCGTGCTCGGGCGTATCGCGCAGGAAGGCTGGGCCGAACGCAAGCCGGGCTACGGGTGGCAGTTCTCGCCGATGCTGACGACGCCCGACAGCCTGCTGAAATCGTACCGGCTGCGTCTCGCGCTCGAGCCGGCCGCGCTGCTCGAGCCCGGCTACCGTCTCGACCCGCGCGTGCTGGAACGGTGTCGCGAGGTCGAGAAGCACCTGCTCGCCGGCGGCATCGAGACCGATACCGCCGATCAACTGCACGATCGCGGCGTACGGTTCCACGAATCGCTCGTCGAAGCATCGGGCAACAGCTTCTTCATCGACACGATCCGGCGCGTGAATCGCGTGCGCCGGCTGCTGTCGTACCGCTCGATGCAGGATCGCGCGCGCTACGTCGAACATGCGAAGCAGCATCTGCACGTGCTCGAGCTCCTCGAGCGCGAGCGCAACGAAGAAGCATCGGAAGCCTTGCGTCAACACCTGTTGCATACGCTCGATGCGCTGTCACGCATCAGCGCCATTCTCAAACCCTGAGCGCCCGCGCAACCCGCACACCCGCTTCCCCCACGAGCCCTTTCATGCCCATCGACCCTTCCGTCCTCTCCGCGTTCACCCCGACCGGCAAGCTGCGCGCGTCGATCAATCTCGGCAACCCGATCCTTGCGAACCGCGACCCGGCCACAGGCGAGCCGTTCGGCGTGTCGATCGACATCGCGCGCGCGTTCGCCGAGCGGCTGTCGGCCGAGCTGGAACTCGTGGTGTTCGACGCCGCCGGTAAATCGGTGCAGGCGCTGACCGAGGAGCGCGCCGACTTCGGCTTCTTCGCGGTCGATCCGCTGCGCGCCGAAACGGTCGCGTTCACCGAACCGTACGTGCTGATCGAAGGCTTCTATCTCGTGCGCGACGATTCGCCGATCCGCGGCAATGCGGACGTCGACCAGCCGCACAACCGCGTGGTGGTCGGCAAGGGCAGCGCGTACGACCTGTTCCTCACGCGCGAGCTGAAGGCAGCGCAGATCGTGCATGCGCCGACGTCGCCGGCCGTCGTGCCGACGTTCGTCGAACAGCAGCTCGAAGTCGCTGCCGGCGTGAAGCAGCAGCTCGAAGCCGATGTGGCGAAGACGCCGGGCCTGCGCCTGCTCGACGAGCGCTTCATGGTGATCCGTCAGGCGATGGGCGTGCCGAAGAGCCGCGGCGACGCGGCCGTCGCGTTGCTCGGTGCGTTCGTCGAAGAGATGAAGGCGTCGGGCTTCGTCGCGGATTCGTTGCGTCGACACCGAATCACCGGAGCTTCGGTGGGACCACTGCGCTGACCGGTACATCGGCGGCGACGCCGTGGCGGTCGCCCAACGGTACCCCGACGTGGCCTCACCTTGCCCCGCTCAGAATCACCCACCTCCACGTCACGTCAGCTAATGAATGACCAAAAAAGGAATCGTGCTGTAGTGGTAAGGTTCCTTGTGCGAAACCTGAGTTTGAGCGTGCAATCGGAGCACAGTGATAAGGTTCCATCTCGTTGGCATGCCGTTCGGCGATGTCTGCAAACGGCCATGCGCGACACCGAGTGGCCGTTCTGGAACCGCACGAACGGCTCTTTGCGATTGCGAATTCAGCCCGTCGGCCGCCGGACCCTCTAACTCATACGCGGTTGAATTCATGCCAAGTTGAAGCGCGGCTGGAGTCAGGCAACGGCTACAACAGCACCGGAGAGCGCCGCAGCAGCAGTTGCAATACCGCGCGGCTTCCTAGGTGATTTTTTTGGAGCACCACAAAAAATACAGCTATCAACGGCTCGAATTCATAACGCCGCGCACCTCTTTTGCCCTTTCGGTCGTTTTACGAAGGACCCCGCCTTGGATTTGGGCGCGTCGCAGCAACGAGTAGTAACGGCGCGTGATAATTATCTGATACTGGTCTCGCAAGATGGTCTCGATACGTCGCCAACTTGGATAAATATCTTGGGAGAGCAACGTCTGAACTATCCGCACAGCGCAAGCTAAAATTCTATCGCGTCGCTCGATCTCGCGCGCGACTGCCGCGTCCAAGCGCTCTTGTTGACCCAGCCGGGCAATTTGATGCACCAGCTCGGGAAAATGCCTATGCAGCACGCTGCGGTCCAAGGCAAGTTCTCGGGCGACCGCACGCATGCTGCCACATGGGCGGTCACCCGCCGCATAGCTCGTCAGCACGTTCCTGATGTACTCCCAATCCTCATCGCGATGGGATGCTCGGGGTACTGCCGTTGCCATTCCAACCGGTAGCGCTCGAACAGTCGCATCGGTCCAGGCAACTTGTGAGCCTCGCAGAAAATCAACTAGCGGGATATCGAACACCCAACAGATACGAAGCACTGCGCGAATCGACGGATACGATTTCCCGGAGCGCCACGCACAGATATTCGACGCCCGGGTTGCGCAAAATTCGGCGAACCTCACCGCCTTCCGATTCGCCATCGCTTCTATACCAACCTCCAGCATACCGGGCCAATTCTGAGGCGATAATTCATTCAGCCGTTCCGCGGGAAATGCCAGCAGCGCAGCAAAATTCTCTGCGACCCATTGATCATATTGCGACGCCAGGCAGAACCCTCGGATATCTGCATTTCCGCCCAACCAGCCGCCACATCGGGAACAAAAACCCGATAGCCGTCGCGGATCAAGTTCGTGGCAGTGCGTAAATCCACACTGCGGGCAGATATTGGTCAGAGTGCAGCGATGCTCTGGACAGCTTCGAACAAGGCCCACGGACCAGATCAGGCGTTCATAGATTCGCCGACCTTGCTCGATATCTTCTTGTAGACAGATTGGACACCATCGACGCGAATTAGTCAGCCAGCCGGTAATGTTGCCAATTGTGCGGTGAATAGGCAAAAGCGTCAGCCGCTCTAAATCTTGCCGACCAACAAGGGGCTCGAGACACCGAATCCAGGCTTGCGCCGTTTTGCCCGCCCCATTGACATACCCCAGTCGCTGTCCAGAGGCAAACGGCCGCTTTTTCCCTGTCGCAGTCGTCGTCGGCCAATCCACGAAAGTGCGTACCAACACACTTACCGGGACTTGGGCATCGGCGGCCATGTGGACAACATAGTCAGACAGCTTTTGACGCGCAGCCGAATCGATAGCCTGGGGCACCGTGGCAAACAGCGCCCGCTCCGGCATCCGATATCGCGAGTCGTACACCTGCATGCTAGTTTCCAAACCAGCCGCGGCTGGGCGTGGTCCGACCAACATGTTTCGAACGCGAAACGGATTTCCCTACTGCCGTGCGCCCGACAGTAACCGCGTCGCCGGGACCCTGCTCTGAATCCGTTTGCTCAGGCTCATCGGGATGAGGCTTGCCTTCGATACGTCGATACCCCAATCTGATTTCCTGGCGGAGGCGTTCAAGCGTGGCGGGAGGGTAGAAACTATGAAGGAGTATTGAATCATCAATCTGCTTACCCTCCGCCATCGCGATCGACATCGCCCTGACCAGAATTCGCTTCAAGTGCCCGATGCACCCCAGAGACTGCTCGAACAACTTGTCGACGAAGCACCCTAATGAAGGTCGCCGGCTCAAAGGCATGCAGTTTTGAAGCGCAATCAAGCCGAGCATAAACTGTTCCGCTTCATCCTGTTGATATGGCCTGAAATGAATCACCTCTCCCCGTCGCGCGAGCTGTCCACTTTGCGTCACGAGTTCGTAAAGCTCGTACGCCCCCGTCAGCAACAGCCTGGTGTCGGCCCGATTCACGATAGATCGGAGCGTATTGGCCTGCCGCTTCACATGTTCATGCTCACGGGATAGGAGAATGTTTGACGCCTCATCGACGAAAATGAGCGCAGGCGAGCGCATCACCAACGCACGTCGCAAACGCTGACGGAGTATGCGAAGTGTGGGCCGTGGATGTCGATCAAACACCGGCATCACGACTTCACGTCCCGCCAGCGTGCGCTTGATCTCGGGCACACTTTCACCAATCAGGGGAATTTGCAGCGCACCGAGAATCGATTCATAGAAATCGACCCAATCAAAACGATCACGCTCGGCTGCCCATGCCTCCACCCAAGCTGCTGGGATCCGATGTGGATCGTCAGGAACCGTATCGAAATACTCCCTATTCTCCATTTGACAGAGCACTTCGCCCAATGCGCTCTTCCCCACGCCAGCCGGCCCGACCAGAACCAACATCGTCCCGCGCAAGCCGCTGCCGACTGGACTTGCCCCTGCATGACCGGACACGCAGTCACGCTTAGGTTAGCGAATTTTCTTGCTGGCGAAACTCGCGTGGC